>CACYBR010000284.1 GCA_902772705.1 uncultured Planctomycetota bacterium | reverse complement strand
TGCCTACGATTCCTCCAAGCCGCTCTTCACGAACGCCGCGCAGGACGACTATACGCTCGCGCCCGGCTCTCAGGCGATCAATAAGGGCGACGACGTCTACGTCTACGCTGAAAAGGACCTCGCCGGCAATGCGCGCGTCAGCTTCGACGCCGTCGATCTGGGCGCATACGAGTATGGGAACCAGCTCGAAGCGCCGAAGATCAAGTCGTCCTCTTCGACCCACAACACGATCACGGTCTCCTGGAACGCTATCGCCAATGCAACCGGCTACGTCGTCGCGTACAAGAGTCCGGCGGATTCCGCTTATATCGAAGCGCCGATGACGACGGAAACGACCTTCACGATTGACAATCTCGTCCCCGAGACCGAATACAAGGTCAAGGTCCTCGCCAAAGGCGACGGAACCGACTACTCCGATTCGCTTTACGGCTCCGTCAAAACCGTCGTGACAAAGGTCGCGTCCGTCGACCCGACCCCGCTGACCGTCCCGACATGGAAGTCCTCCTCCTCCACGGGTACGTCCGTCACGGTCGCGTGGAATCCCGTCGCCAACGCCTCGGGATACGTCGTCGAATACAAGAGCGCTAACGACGCGGGCTATACGTCCATGCCCAAGACGACCGCGACGACGATCACGATCCCGAACCTCGCGCCCGAGACGACGTACAAGCTGCGCGTCTACGCGACTGGCGACGGCGTGAACTACTCCGACTCCGGATACAGTACGATCAAGGCGGTCAAGACGAAGACGGCGCCCGTGACTCCGGAACAGCCCTCGACCGTCGTGACGTCGCTCGCCGATACGGTCAACGCGTACGACAACGTCGTGACGCTGCGCGAAGCGATTACCGTCTACGCCAACGACGGCGACACGGTGACGTTTGCCGCGGCGCTCAAGGGCGGAACGATTGACATTAACGACGGTGAAATTGTGATCGAGAAAGCGATTACCGTCGACGCGAGCGCGCTCTGGAACGCCGCGCAAAACGCGCCGGGCGTCACGCTCGACGCGAATTCGACGTCGCGCATTTTCGTGGTTGCGGGCAAAACGGTTACGCTCAAATCGCTCGCGTTCGCCGGCGGCAACGTCTCAGAGGGCGAAAGCGCCTACGGCGGCGCGATTCTGGCGATCTCTTCAACGCTGACGATTTCAAACTCGACCTTTATCCAGAACCAAACCGCGACCAACGGCGGCGCAATCTCCGCTATCTCGACTTCGCTGACCATTGTGAACTCGACCTTTAACGACAACCACACCGGCTACGGCGGCGCGATCTACGCCAAGGATTGTCCAACGCTGTCGATTTCAAACTCGACCTTCAGTAACAACGACTCATACTGGGGCGGCGCGATCGGCGCCGACGCGTCAACGCTGACGATTTCAAACACAACCTTCCAAAACAACGCCGCAGAGTACGACAACGCCTCAGGCGGCGCGATCGACGTCGACGGCGCCTCTTCGCTGACGATTTCAAACTCGACCTTTGAACACAATACCACAAACAACCTCGGCGGCGCTATCTTCGTCGGCGGCTCTTCAACGGCGACGATTTCAAGCTCAAACCTCCAAAACAACTCCGCTTCTCAGGGCGGCGCGATCTACGTCAACCACTCTTCGACGATCGACGCGACGAACCTTCTGCTCGCCAATAACAGCGGCGAATGGGGCGCCGCCGTCGAGCTTCGCGGGACCATGTCGCTGCGCAACTCGACGATTACGGATAACAACGGGACTCAAGTCGGCGGCGTCGACCTCGACGAATCCGCCGTCCTCAACGTCTACAACTCCATTATCGCGGGCAATACGGGCTCGAATGGCGCCGACGTCTACCAATACAGCGACGAATGTCAGACAAACGCGCGAAACGTTCTCTCAAGCTATACCGGCTGGGATTCCGGCTCGAACCTGTGGACGTACAACGCGAATCTGCCGCTCTTTAACAACGCGGCGACGGGCGACTATACGCTCGCGGCCGGCTCGCAGGCGATCGACAAGGGCGCTAACGACTACGTAACGACCCAGACCGACCTTGCCGGCAATCCGCGCGTCATTGGCGGAACCGTCGATCTGGGCGCCTACGAATACGGCGATCCTACGCCGACGCCCGATCCTACGCCGCTGACCGCCCCGACCTGGAAGACGTCCTCGTCCACGTACTATTCGGTCACGGTCGCGTGGAATCCCGTCGCCAACGCCTCGGGCTACGTCGTCGAGTACAAGAGCTCGACCGACTCGGACTATACGGTCATGCCGCAAACGACCGCGACGACGATCACGATTTCGGGGCTCGCGCCCGAAACGACCTATAAGCTGCGCGTCTACGCGGCTGGCGACGGCGTCAACTACTCCGACTCCGGATACAGTACGATCAAGGCGGTCAAGACGAAGATCGCGCCTGACCCCGTGACCCCGCTCGACGCGCCGACCTGGAAGTCCTCCTCGTCGACGGGCGCTTCTGTCACGGTCGCGTGGAATCCCGTCGCGAACGCCTCGGGCTACGTCGTCGAATACAAGGGACCGAACGACGCGGACTATACGGTCATGCCGCAAACGACCGCGACGACGGTCACGGTCCCGGGTCTCGCGCCGGAAACGACCTATAAACTGCGCGTCTACGCGGCTGGCGACGGCGTGAACTACTCCAACTCCGTCTACAGCACGGTGAAAGCGGTCAAGACGAAGACCGCGTCTCCGGAACCGGCGTCGACCGTCGTGACGTCGCTCGCCGATACGGTCAACGCGTACGACAACGTCGTGACGCTGCGCGAAGCGATCACCGTCTACGCCAGCGCCGGCGACACGGTTACGTTTGCCCCGACGCTCAAGGGCGGCACGATTACCCTTGGCGGCGAGCAGATCGAGATCGCTAAGTCGCTCAAGCTCGACGCGAGCGCGCTCTGGGACGCCGCGACGAACGCGCCGGGCGTCACGATCGACGCGAATTATCGGTCGCAAATCCTTAGCGTCAATGTTACAGACGAATCAGGTCCGATCGTGGTTGAAATCGATTCGCTCGCGTTTGCTCACGGCTCCACGACAACGAGCGGCGATTACTACTCTGGCGGCGCTATCTACGCCGGCTACGATTCAACGCTTACGATTTCCAACTCCGTGTTCAATGCAAACTTGGCTGGCGCAGGCGGCGCAATCTACTTCTCTGGCTCGACGCTGAACATTTCGGGTTCAATTTTCGTCGATAATGACGCAGACGACTATGGCGGCGCGATTTACGCCGTCGAGGCGCGTCAGGCAAACGTTTCGGACTCTGTCTTCGACGGCAATGGCTGCGGAATGGGCGGCGGCGCAATCGCGGCGTTTGACACAACGCTGAACGTCTCAGGCGTGGAGTTCCACGACAACAGCACGTGGATGGGGCTTGGTTCCCCTTATGGCAGCGGCGGCGCCGTCTCGATGGAAGGCGGAACGCTGAACGTCTCAAATTCCGTCTTCTGCGACAATGGCGTCGACGGCTGGGGCGGCGCTGTTAACGCGGAACACGCCGACGTCGTCATAACGAATTCCACCTTCACGCAAAACGAAGCGTTTTACGGTTCCGCCCTCTCCCTGCACGACAGCCATTACAACTGGTCCGACGATTATCTCAACGTCCAGCTGTCTAACGTAACGATTACCGACAACACGACGGTCTCCGGCGACGATTCGACCGGCGGCGGGAAGCCCGGCGCGATCTTCTTCAGCGGCGGCGCCGACGCGCGGCTCAACGTTTACAACTCGATCGTCGTGGGAAATCAGGATGGAGACGTCAGCCTCGACGACGACGCCGCAGGCTCCGTCAACGCCTATAAAGTCCTGAGCGCCTTCAGCGGCTGGTCGAACGGAAACACGGGCGTTGTCGGCTACGAGTCCTCCAAGCCGCTCTTCACGAACGCCGCGCAGGGCGACTATACCCTCGCGGCTGGCTCGCAGGCGATCAACAAGGGCGCCAACGCTTACGTGACGACTCAGACCGACCTCGCCGGCAATACGCGCATTATCGGCGGAACCGTCGATCTGGGCGCCTACGAATTCGGCGATCCCACGCCGACGCCCGAGCCGACGCCGCTCGACGCCCCGACCTGGAAGTCGTCGTCGTCGACGGGCGATTCCGTCACGGTCGCGTGGAACGCCGACGCGAACGCCTCGGGATACGTCGTCGAATATAAGGGACCGAACGACGCGAACTATACGGTCGTGCCGCAAACGACCGCGACGACGGTCACGGTCCCGGGTCTCGCGCCGGAAACGACCTACAAGCTTCGCGTTTACGCGGTCGGCGACGGCGAGAACTACTCCGACTCCGGCTACAGCGCGATCAAGGCGGTCAAGACGAAGACCGCGCCCATGACCGTCGTAACCTCGCTCGCCGATACGGTCGACGCGAACGACGGCGTCGTCACGCTCCGCGAAGCGATTACCGTCTACGCAAACGACGGCGACACGATCACGTTCGCGCCCGCGCTTAAAGGCGGAACGATTACCCTCGGAGGTTCCGAAATCGAGATCGTCAAGTCGATCAAGATCGACGCCAGCGCGCTCCGCGACGAGGCGACGAACGCCCCGGGAATCACGATCGACGCGGCGTCGCGGTCGGGAATCTTCGTCGTTGGCGCCAGAGGGACTAACGACGAAGGATGGTTCAACTACGCAGGGCGTCAGGAGCCCGTCGAGGTCGAGATCGATTCGCTCGCATTGACTCACGGACGACCGGTCGACAGCAGATACGGACAGGGCGGCGCGATCCTCTGTCTTGATCCAGAGTATGATTCGTATTACGATTATTCCGTAACGTTGACGGTCGCCAATTCCGAATTCTATGAAAACGCCGGCGCCGCCGTCTGCGCCCAGTATTCGACGCTGAACATTTCGAATTCAAAATTCCACGACAACGTCGACAGCGCCGTCAACGTCCAGCTTGCGACGATTAACATTTCGAACTCGGAATTCAGCAATAACGTCTCCAACTCGGGCGGCGCCCTGTGTATGTACGGTCCAAAAGGAACCATAACCAATTCCTCCTTCACACAGAACGAGGCTGAATATGGCGGCGCTCTTTTTATAAGCGACGCCAGCCAGCCGAATCTCCAACTTCGCCTGTCCAATCTGACGATTGCCGACAACACGACGACGACGGAAAACGACTACGGCAGCGCCGCAATCTACTGGCAGCCCGGCAGCGGAACGATGAAACTGGACGTTGACAATTCAATCGTCGTCAATAATCAGGGCGGAAACATCTGGATCGACAATTCCTACTGGGAGTACTACACTCCGGAAACCCAGCCGGGATGGTTTGAATTTGCCAGCTCCGCCAACGTTTATAACGTTCTCGTCGAACTCAACGACTCCGACTTCAACGACTGGTCGAACGGAACCGC
>CACYBR010000283.1 GCA_902772705.1 uncultured Planctomycetota bacterium | reverse complement strand
GCGTTCGCCGACTTCTTTGAGGAAGGCTGAACCCGGGGGCGTTTCATTTCCGAAAAAACTGTCAGGATTCGTTTTAAAGCGCGCCTGACGCTGTTATAATACGTCAGAGTCGACGAAAGGAACGTCGACGTTTCATGAACCATGCTTCGACAATAAAACGGCAGGGACAGGGTAGTCGCATGGTTCAAAATCACGCCTGTTTTGTCCCATTTTTACCACGTCGTCCGCAGGCGACGACGATATTGACTCCTCGTCATAAGGATTTCATCATGAAGAAGAAAGAAAACGCTTCTCACGTCAAACAAACACGTCTCCTCCGGCTCGAAGCGCTCGAAGCGCGCCAACTCCTCAGCGCGACCGCGTATGATTTCAGCGCAGGCGGGGACGATAACGTCTGCGTCGCCCAAGTCTCGCGCGCCGCGATTCCCGAAACGATCGAACTGACCGACAGTTCGCTCGAAATCGCCGCCGCTGAGGCAAAGTCGACCGTCGTCACGACAGCCGAAGACGTCGTCAACCCGAACGACGGTCGTATCTCGCTCCGTGAGGCGATTACCCTTTACTCCGGCGTCGGCGACACGATAACCTTCTCCTCTGCGCTCAAGGGCAAAACGATCACGCTTAACGCGGAGTCCGGACCTATCGTAATGACCGAGACGAACGCGACTCTCACGATCGACGCGTCGAATCTCTACACGGCGTCGACGTCGACCCCCGGCGTAACGATCAGCGGCGGCGGCGCGACCCAGATCCTGTCGGGCTACTCCGACGTGGAGAGTCTGACGATAAAGGGCGTCAAGTTTACGAACGGAAACGCGGATGGCATGGGCGGCGCGATTGAGTTCTACGGAAAGACGCTGGTTTTGCAGGACTGTTCGTTTACTGGCAACATCGCCGTCGTTGGCGGCGCGGTCTTTTCCTACGCGTCGAATCTCACCGTTACGAATTCTGAGTTCATTGGGAACGCCGCTACCATTGTTAAAGAAGACGGGGTCAACTGTACGTCCGGCGGCGGCGCAATCTACTCCTCCAGTATCTGGGGCGAAGCGCACACTCTCATTGAAGGCTCTCGTTTTGTCGATAATACGTCGACGCAGGACGCGGGGGCGCTCTGTTGCGATTATGCTCCCGGTTCGACCCTTACCGTCAAAGATTCAGAGTTCGCTGGCAATACCGCCGCAGACTACGGCGGCGCAATCTCCTGCGACTCCTTGAATCTCACCGTCGACAATTCGACGTTTTCCAATAATACCGCCTCCTACGCCGGCGCGATAAATGCCGCCAATAACTCGGGGGACCTGGTTATTGAACGCTCCCGGTTTGTTGAAAACGAGGCGGAAGCAGGCGGCGCGCTCATGACCTATTGCCAATCGACTCTTACCGTCAACCGTTCGGAGTTCATCGGGAATACCGCCACTTCTTTCGGTGAAGGCGGCGCGCTACACGTGGGCAATGCAACAACCTTCCTTGACAACACGCTGATCGCCGGGAATTCTGCGTACTACGGCGGAGGGCTCGCGCTTTACTGCGAAGCGACGATTCGCAACTCGACTATCGCGAACAATAGCGCGATCTATGGCGGAGGAATCGATCACGGCTTCGAAGACCTGAGGGTCTACAACTCGATCATTGCCGGCAATACGGCGTCTGAGTCGCAAGCCGACGTTTATACGGAAGAGTCTTCCAACCCCATCGCGTGGAACGTGCTTTCAGGCTATACCGACTGGAATTCCGGCGCAAATCAGCTCGCGTACAACGCAAGCCAACCGCTCTTTACGAACGCGGCGCAGGGCGATTATTCGCTCGCGGACGCCTCGCAGGCGATCAATCGCGGCAATAACGCCTACGTAACGTCCCAGACCGACCTCGCCGGCAATGCCCGAATCGCCGACGGAACGGTCGACCTCGGAGCATATGAATACGGCGAAACGGCGCTCGTCAAACTCGACGCCCCGACGTGGAATTCGTCCTCCTCGACCGCGACGACGATCACGGTCAAATGGAACGCCGTGCCGAACGCGTCCGGATACCTCGTCGTGTACAAAAAATCCGCTGATTCGACTTGGTCGAACCCCAATCCGACAACCTCGACGTCCTTCACGATTAACGGACTCAACG
>CACYBR010000282.1 GCA_902772705.1 uncultured Planctomycetota bacterium | reverse complement strand
GTCTGTGCGAACGCCGTCGTGACGCCGGCGGCCCGGGACGAGCTTGCTAAGCTTGGCGTTAGATTGATTCGAGGCGCAGCGTCGAACATTGCCGCCGCAACCAAGCGCGTTTCAGGAACGCCAGAGACTGTGTCGCGCGTCACCCTTTCCGCGTCGAACGTGGCTTTTGGAAACGCGAACGATTTGTCGTCGTCGGACGTTGGCGCTGCCAAAAAGGGCGTTCAGGTTCTTTTGGCGACGCATTTTCAAAGCTCCGAGCAGGCGCCGCGCGTCGTGGTCGACTATCTGAAACGCAACGCCGAATTTAGCGAGTTTCGACTTGATTGCCTAAAGACGACGGCGGAACGCGTTGCGGACGAGCTTGCCGTGAACGAGAAGCTCAAAGTCGTTGTTGTGACGCATGACGGCGCGATTGGATCGGTGTGGATGAATCGCAAAAAGGGCGTGAGAGCGGTAGTCGCGTTCTCCGTCGAGCAGTCGAAGCGAGATATTAAGGCGGCGAACGCTAACACGTTGATTCTCGATCCGCGCGACCTTGGTTCTTACCAGGCGCGTCAGGTCGTCGACTTCTTCGTGAACCAGTGAGGCGAAACGATGCGTATTGGACATGTCGTAGGCAAGGTCGTGCTGAGTCGCGTCCATCCGTCGCTTGTCGGCGCGCAGTTCAAGATCGTCTTGCCGTTGACGTTCAGCGACCTTGCCGAGCCTGATCCGGTTGCAGCGGCGCAAAAGACCTGTGAGGACGAGGATGAACGCGGCCTCGACGCCGCCGGGCGCTTGAACGAGGCGGTTAATCGTCTTGCCAATCCTGATTTTCCGCATCGATGGGGAAATGAGCTCGTCGTCTACGACGACTGCTCGGCCGCAATCGGCGAATGGCTGGCGTTCAGCGAGGGCGCGGAGGCGGCGGCGCCCTTTGGCAAGAATTTGCATCCGGTCGACGCGTTTGGAGGCGCGATTATCGATAACGTCGTAATCGACGCGCGGATCGTCGCCGAGTTGGCGGCGGCAAAGAATAATAACGCGTAGACAATTACGAATTTGTCGTTCCTGAGAACGTCAAGTAAAAGATTTGAGTCGTCGGACGTTTTGGACGTACTAAACAGAAGACTCAATATAGAGAGAACGCGGCTTTTTCCCTCCTGAATGGTTGGAAAGCCTTGATAATAAAATATCCAATAGACAATCGACGTGGCGACACGGCGACTGTTGCGACGTAATAGACAGCAAAAGGAACAGCACATGCTCAATTTGCACCAAGTAAAAGACGAGATCTGCGATATAGGTCGTAGATTGTACAATCGGGGGTTCGCGGCTGCGAACGACGGTAATATTAGTTACCGAATCGATGAAAATCGTGTTGTGTGCACCCCGACGCAAATCTGCAAAGGCTTCATGAAGCCCGAGGATCTTTGCATCGTCGATATGGAGGGAAATCAGATCGCCGGTTCTCGGAAGCGTACCAGCGAAATCTTCCTTCACCTGACGATCATGAAAGAGCGTCCGGAAGTTCGTTCCGTCCTCCACTGCCATCCGCCTTATCCTACCGCTTTCGGTATTGCGAAGGAAGCGATTCCTCAATGCGTTCTTCCGGAAGTCGATATTTATATGGGCGACGTTCCGATTGCGAAGTACGCGATTCCTGGCGGACAGGAATTTGCCGACACTGTTCTCCCATATATTCACAAGTCTGACATCATTGTTCTTGCGAACCATGGCACCGTCAGTCTTGGACCTACGGTTGAAAAGGCCTACTGGCTTACCGAGATTCTGGACGCGTACTGCCGTATCCTTATGATCTCTCACGATCTTGGCAAGACGAGCTACTTCACGAAAGACGAAGCGGAAGCTCTTCTCCAGCTCAAGACAAAATGGGGAATCAAGGATCCTCGTCTTCAGGCAGAGAACTGCGAACTTTGCGCGAACGATATGTTCCGTGACAGCTGGAAAGAAACTGGCGTTGGTCATCGTGCGTTCAATCCTCCGACGTTCCGCCGCGGCGACGAAAGTAAAGAACCTTGTGGTTGCGCGTCCAACCCGATTCTTAACAATAACGTTGAGGTCGGCAAGGATCCTCAGACTGAAGCGCTGGTCAAAGCGATCGCCGATCGTGTCCTTGAAATGATGAACAAGAAGTGATTCTCTTTTGACCGTAGCGATCACGCGCGTGATGAAAGACGATTGACTTATATGTCGCAAACGGAAGACGCGAGCATGAGTTCGCGCCTTCCGTTTTTATTTCTGGCCGACTCAAACGCGCCCTTTAGAGCGATAACGGACGCGTCTTAAATTGGAAAGGGTTCCGTATGGGAGAACAGGAACGTTTACGACGAAACCGGATGATTGACGTGATGAACCAAGCCAATCTGGACGGGTATCTAATAGTCGATCCGATCAACGTGTCTTATCTTACAGGGTTCAATGGAGACGATTCTTATCTTTGGATAGGCGACACGGGCGTGTGTTTGCTTAGCGACACGCGTTTTGACGAACAGATTAAGGAAGAGTGTCCGGATATAGGAGCGGCGATTCGCTGTAGTGGTCAGACGACGCTCGGACTCCTTGAGGGCGTTATATCAGACAAAACCTTTTCTTCGAGACGGCCCCGACGAGTCGGGATTGAAGCGTCGACAATGACCGTGTCTCTTTTGACGGCGGCGCGAACGAAATTTCCAGAGCTGGAATTTGTCAGTCGCGCCTCAGACGTCGAGGCGCTTCGAGCGATCAAAGACGATGGCGAGATCGCGGCGATTCAGCGAGCGATCGACGTTTCCATAGACGCATACCGCGATATTCGTAAGTCGATTGCGTCAGACGCGACGGAAGTAGATATTCGCGACGAGCTGGAATATCGAATGCGCAAGCGGGGCGGCGACGACGTTGCGTTTCCTTCGATAGTCGCGTACGA
Source organism: uncultured Planctomycetota bacterium (assembly GCA_902772705.1). Taxonomy (GTDB): domain Bacteria; phylum Planctomycetota; class Planctomycetia; order Pirellulales; family Thermoguttaceae; genus RUG369. The sequence goes on along the minus strand of CACYBR010000282.1, from coordinate 3,660 downwards.
TGAGCGTGCCGCCCTTCCTCACGCGATTCCCAAGCGAGGCGAACGTTATGCCTCCGCCAGAATGGTCCTGATTGATTGGGGCGCGAAAAAGGACGGGTACGTTGGCGATCTGACGCGCAGCTTCCTGACGGAACGAGGGCTATCAGACGCGTCCAGAGAGTATCGCGCTAAGTTCAGCGAGGTTTTCCGGATCGTTAAAGAAGCGCATGACAGGGCGATCGAAGCGATCAGACCGGGCGTTATTTGCAGCGATATTGATAGGATAGCGCGCGATACGATCCGCGACTCAGGTTACGGCGAATACTTTGGACATGGTCTCGGACATGGGATAGGCCGAGTTGTACACGATTTTGGCGGGTTCTCTCCCAGCGCGAAAGCGACAGTCGAGAAGAATATGATTATTACAGTCGAGCCAGGCGTTTATCTCCCGGGTTGGGGCGGCGTTCGTATAGAAGACGACGTTCTTGTAACGGAAACTGGTTGCCAAACGCTTTCCGAAAGGTTGTCCGACGATGAATGAACATCGTAGTTCAAATTGAACGATCGAAACAAGGCGGCCGTTATTGAGACGACCGCCTTGTTTATTCCTGCATTATGAGAAATCGCGCCGCAATTTTTTATAAAGGTATGGATATGACGATTGTATGTTCTAAAAGCAAGTTCTTTTTTTGAGGCTACATTTTTGGGGTGAAAAACAAAAAGTCTTCAAGTTCTCAGGGACGATATAGGAACTATCGCGAGAGATAATTCTTGTGTGGTTTATTTATTTTAAACCTTTTAACAGGAACCTTTCACCCTCCCCCCTGACAACAGAACGATTTTCTATACAAGTCGCGTCGTAAATGGGCGTTTGCTTCATTTCGTCGCGCCGTTTTGAAAAGCGTTTTGAGCGAGCGTATAAAATGACCCCAGATACGGTAATATCCGTAGGAACGATGGACGAACTCAAAAAGTTTGTTTACGCCACCCTTTGCTCAGACAACGATCTCCTTGACGACGAGTTTCCGACCACGTCGACGCCTCTTCGTCAAGCGAACGGTGAACTTTGTGGAATGATTTTTTGCGTTCATGGTCCAAGAAGGGTTGATTTTAGCGCCATATGGGAAAAGAAAACCAATCGCGTGTTATTTTACAAGCCCAGCGGAGAACGCTACCGCCTGGTTAATCTGAGCGAAGCCGCTGTTACTGATTGACGCGCAAATAGTAATTGAGAATTGGACTCGGCTGAATGGATTCGGCTTAAACACAGTGAAAGGAGTTATCATGCTTGTTGTGTCCCGTAAGTCTGGCGAAAGTATTCAGGTGGGAGACGGCGTTAATATTACCGTAGTTGAGATCAAAGGCGCGAAGATCCGACTTGGTATAACAGCCGGCAAAGAAACGACTATTCTTCGCGGAGAGATTTGCCTTCCGATCGACGAGAAGGCTCTTTCGAAAAAAGTCGCCTGAAACACGTCCGGAACAAAATGAAAACGCTCTTTGAAACCCTTCGGTTCCAAAGAGCGTTTTTTAGTAATATTGGCAAAAAACGTAGAAAGCAGACGTTATACGATCACTTTTCAGGGACGTTCTTCTCTTCGGCGTCCTTGGCGGCGTTCTCAGCCTGCTGCTTCATCATCTGTTCCATCTGTTTCTGGTAGGATTCAAGTTGCTGGGCGAGAGCGTTCACTTCTTCATTGTCAGCGACTTTGCAGAAGTCGACGACGTCTTTGACGGCCGCGTCGAAAAGTTTTTCTTGATTGTTGTTTTTGCCAATCTCAACAATGCTTTGACGCGCGAAGAGGATTCCGCTGACGCAACTCGGGCATACGAGGATATCCTGTTTGAACTGTTTGAGCGCGGCGTTGTATTCGTCGAGACTTCCTTTATCCGTTGCGATCTTGTTCAGCGTTCCGACGAAACGAGCGACATAGAGATTAGAAACCTGATCAGCATTGGCTTCATCCTTGCTCAGTTCTTCGATGAAGGCGGCGTATTTGTCGAAGGTTTCCGGATTCTTGTGAATGAGCTCAGTTATGACGGAAAGTTTAATCTGGTTGAGTTTTGGCAGAAGATCCTGGTTCGGATTAGCGGCGAGTTCGGCCTCAATGAACTTTAAAAGCCCCTCGGAATCTTCCTTCAGTCGGTAAGATTGAATCTTGAGTCCAATCGCCTGACTGCGGAGTTCTTCCTTATTCTTGGACTGAGCGTAGACGTCGTCGGCGTAGGCGCTGAGCTTGTCGACTTCGTTCTTATCCTTTTGGGCGGCGTTGAGGAGCAGTTGCCCCTTAACGGCAATTCCGAGAGCGTAAAGTTCAGAGTCTTCCTCTTTGGCGAGTTTATTGACGAGCGCTTCGAGTTTTTCAGTCGCTTTTTCGTCAGACGAGTTGGGATCGAGAAGCGTCTGGACGCGCAACTGATAGACCATTTTACGAAGGTCGTTGGTATATTCTTCGGTAGTCAGCGTTTCAAAGAGCTTTTCAGCTTCTTCTGCGTATGCTTTATTCTGTTCGGAAGGCTCCTTTTCCTTTTCGAGTTCGCTTGCGATTACGAGCGCGACCAGTTTAATTTCAAGGGCTTTTTCCTTAACGGCGACGGCGCGACTTTTGTCGGCGGCGACGCTGTTGACGAAATCAAGAATGCCCTTGTCAAATTCGCCAGTGCGTTGCGTGTTCGAGAGGAAAGATTGCGCTTTGACTTCAAGGGCGAAGACTTGAAGTTCTTCCTTGTCGAGCGCAAACATTTCGTCGGCGAGCGCGTTGATCTTATCAAGAGAGTTTTCTTCCGAAGAATCCAGGACTTGCAGTTTGAGCTGGTACGCTTTGACGAGTTCTTCGTCCGTCTTGGCAGCCTTGAGGTTGTCGTCGACGAATTGATTGAGCTCGTCGGCGGCGGCTGGATCGATATTAGCGCGCGTCGTGAGAGAGACAACTTTAAGCTGAACGGCGCGCTGGCGTTGTTCAGGCGTAAGCTCCATTGCGAGGAGCTTGTTGGCGACGGTCAGACTGGTTTTAGAGAACGCGTCGACGAGTTTATGAAGCTCGTCCTGAGATTTCGGCTGGGGAAGCTTGGCCTGAAGGTCCTCGACGAATTGGAAAAGCTCGTCGGCGGAGGCATTTTCAGGGGGGGTAAGGAGCGCTTCGTCGATTTTGAATTCCTCTGGCGCCTTGGGCGGTTCGACCATGAGACTGTCGAGCGAGAGGGACTTTGGCTGGTCGGCAGGCTTTTCCTGAGCGAAAGCTGACGACGCGCCGAGCGCGAGAGATACGGCAAGGCTTAAAAAGCACAGTGAAGAGCGTTTAAACATGGATACTCTTTCTATTGCGTTATTGTTAAACTAAATACGAGACTCCTCGTCATGAAAGTCTCGATCATCTAAGACTAAATACGCAAACGACGTTGCGCGATTGTCTTTTTGACCACGAAACAAGCGACTGATTCACAGACGAAAAGACGACGTGTATTTTAGTCGTTTCCAGACGACATTCCAATATGGAATATGTTTGATTTTATTGATTTTTTAGATATTTCCGAAAAAATGTCGGCTGTTTTATGAACACGCGTTCAAAGAGACGCATGGTAATTCAGGTTGTAATTCGAACGGTTCGTTATTCGAAGACGACGACTCTGTCAGGGGTTACGACGGCGTGAATATTAAAATCATAATCTCCTGTGGGGAGG
>CACYBR010000281.1 GCA_902772705.1 uncultured Planctomycetota bacterium | reverse complement strand
TTCAAGCGAGATTTTGAATATTGCGGATCTTGATCAGGATCGGGGAACGAATACCGGCGACGTCCACGAAGAGGGAATTGCCCCTGATTCGGACAAATACCTTTCCCACTGGAGGGATTATAACCTCCTGTCGTCTAACGTCCTTGGTCCTGCCGTAGCCGCGACATATGACAACGCGCGCCTGCGAGAGGTGGAACTCGATCGCATCCTGTGGTTTACGCATCCACTTGGCGACGGCGGCGCAACGGACGAGGGAAAAAAGCTCGGTACCGCCGGAGCTTATCCTGACGCGCTCCGTACCTTTGGCAATAAGGCGACTGAAAACGTTTTCCTTAAGCCGAACCAGTATTTGGTTGTTGGACCCGAAAAGGTGCGTTCGATCGGTTCTGCCGCAGCGAAAACCGATCTCGCGGAACAACAGTTTGGGCAGGATCCTCTTAAGACTGGTTATCCGGGATCCTTCATCGATCTTTCAAGCTTCAGTCTTGCAAATCTTCCCGTGATTGACGACGATCAGAAATATCAGTTTATTGAGGCGACCGCTAATATTGGAGGTCGTGGGTTCAATATTTCTGAGCCGCTATGGACGGCGAGCGCGGTTGACCCGTACTATGCCGATCAGAATCATAAGATTTCCAACGACCCGGGGTTTTATCCCTACGGCGCTCTGACGGCTTCCACAGACGAGGAGAAGTGGAAGGGCGTTCGTGATATTCCGTTTGAAGTTCCTGGCGATTGGGCAGATCGTAACGATGAAGCGAATTTCTACAAAAATAGAGTCGCGAATTATCCGATCGTCAAGGACAAGATTTTCGGACTTGGCACGGTTCCCGCGTATAAATCCGCCTTCGTTCAGCGCGTCGCCGACCCGAACCGTCCTTATCATCCGGTCATGAATCCGTATATTACCGTCGACTGGAATATGATGGATCTGACCGTCTTCACGGGCGAGGTAGTGGGCGAAACGCTCAGAGAGCAGATTGACAATGCCAATAAGCTTGATTTTTCCGACCACGATGACTACGCATTTAAGGGGAACGGCAACAAGATCAAGTTGGCGCGTAACCTGACCGTCGGACTTGACGAGGCCGGCAAGAATATCGAGTACTCTTCGGCGTTTAGTTCACGTCAGTGGGGTTCTCAGGAACAGAAGATGTTTGCTCCTGGTCTTTCTTCTGAACGTCGCCCCAATATCTGGGCGCGCGCGATCAGAGCTGAGGGCGACAAAGCCGGTCTCGAAGGACCGACTAAGATTGGCGCAGCCGCTGGAAACCTTGGAGAAGCTCCGGCTATGCCGTACCTGCCTAAGCATACCCTTGGGTTCTACAACGACCACGGCAAGTGGGGACTCTGGGCAAACGTTACCGCCGCCGATGGAACAACGACGAGGCAATTCTTCGAGAACGGCGACACGACGACCGCGACAGGTTCCGTCTCGAGCCCCGGTCCGTTGCAGTACAAGAACCTTAATGCGGCGTATATGTCTGCGGCAGGCGCGTTGGCGCCTTATCGTTGCGCGCCTCGGGCTCCATTTGAGCATCTTGTATGGAACGACGCGCCATTCGGCAATCCTTATGAGCTGACGATGGTTCCCGCGAGTTCGCCGGGACGTTTTGGCCTTGAGTTCAATCGTCGCGGCGTCGGCGGCATGAATCTCAAATCCCTCTACAAGGTGGATAACGAGAAGAAGGGCGCGCTTGGCTCCTATGGCTTCTATGGCTTTGACGACTGGTATACCGACGATAACATCAAACAGAAGAAGTCTGGGACCAGTTACGGGAAGGACGGCGAACTCGAAAAGCTCAAGAAGAAGAACGTCGGCGCTGTCGGCGCTTACCTTAACTTCTTCGCCAGCTCGAAGAAATCCGGCGATACGCTCAATCTGATCAATCTGCTGGATCTTGTTCGGACTCCGTCCTATTTCCTCGGCGCCAGAAAGCTCGCCGGCGTTGACGCTAACGGCGACTACATTGCCGACCAGTTTGGCAACCCGTTGATCTACTCCTCGCACCGCGACCCGGGCAAAGTCAACATCAACACGTTGTCCAAGCCGGTATGGCACGCGCTCGTCAACACAACGGATCGTATTTTCGAGAAAGTTCGTCTTCCCGGAACCGGCTGGGACGAGTTCCAGAATTCCCGTTACCCGTTTGAGTCAAGGGACTATGATGGAGACGGGGAAATTGACGACGTGCTTGATCTGCCTTATACGTATTTCCAGCCGGCGTACACGACGCCCCTGTGGACTCAGTTGGACGGTTCGGAAGCGCCAATAGGATCCTATTCCACGCTTCTGGCGCAGCAGACTCTTGATGCAAACGATAAAGACAGCGTTTCCGAAGAACCAATCTTCGATAATGTTCGCCAGCGTTATGCTCAGGACGCCTCTGGCAATACGATGTATACGTATCGTTATGATACCGGAAGGGTCGACGCCGCCGGACGTCCTGTGATAGAGACCGATACGACCTCCGACAGGGATTGGCTTGACGCCAATCTTCAGACGACGGACGAATCGGGCGCCGTGTCAGGAACAGTTCTCAGCTACGAAGAAATAACGACGCCGCGTCGTGGCAATATCTTTGACGCGACGGCGGAAATGCAGCGTCTTTCCGGCGTGACGACGACGCGCTCGAACGTCTTTGCCGCATGGGTGACCGTCGGTTACTTCGAGGTGGAACGTTGCAATCCCGGCGTTAATATGCCGAACGTCGACCCGGATGGCAATCGGTTGACGATTGGTATGCTCACCGATCCGACCTATAAGTGGTACCACTACTATCAGGCGATCTATCCGGACGGGTATACGTATGGTAAAGAACTTGGCGAGGAATTCGGCGAGACGCGGCGTCATCGCGGCTTCTCGATCATCGACCGCTCCGTTCCCGTCGATTTCCGTCGTGGCAACTCGGTCAACTATAGCGACGCGATCCTCATGAAGCGCGTCATTGACTGACGAGCGTGTTTCTCACGATAACAGCGCGACCGGGCAGGGAGCCTTTTCCTGCTCGGTCTTTCTTTGTCTTCCATGCCGACGGAGCCCCCATTGTTCTGACGCTCTGACTCGTTTAGAATAGGCTCGCGACGCGCTTCGCATACGATGACGATACTCGTGAAAGGAAAGAACGATGGGAAAAAAGACGGTTTTGGTCCTTCTTGGCCATCCGGATGGAACGAACAGTTTCAACGGCGCAATCGCAAGGACCGCCGCCGACGCGCTGAAGGCGCAGAACTATGAGCCTGTCCTGCGCGACCTGTACGCGGAGGGATTTAACCCCGTCATGACGCTTGCGGAAGCGACACGACCCGTCGACGAGGCGCCCCTGGAGATGCGCGCAGAGATGGAGCAGGTCAGGAACTGCGCTGGAATGGTCTTCGTTCATCCGAACTGGTGGGGCGGCCCCCCGGCGATTCTTCGGGGTTGGATCGACCGCGTCATTCGCAACGGCTTCGCGTACGGTTTTACGGAGAAGGGCCCCTGGCAGGGTTTGAACGATAAAGTCGTTCAGGTTTTTTCCACGTCGAACACTCCCCGCGATTATGAGCTTCAGACGTACGGCGATCCTCTTGAAAACTTCTGGAAGACGATCGTCTTTGGCGTCGTAGGCGCGAAGTCTTTTGAACGCCGTAATTTTGAGCAGATCATTTTGAGCGACGACGCTATTCGTAAAGCCTGGCTTGCCGAAGTCGACGCGACGATTCGCCGCCGCTTCGAGCAGATATGACAAACCTGTGAAACCGTTGGCTACGCCAGAAAACGCGTCAAGCTGTCCATTAAGAAAGGATTTTTAACAAATTCAAAGATATTCCCTTGACCAAAGTGGAGAAGGATCTATAATCAATCAGGCTCCTGACGGTTGAGGAATCATCCGAAGGGGTAGGTAGCTCGACTCAGTTGCTAGAGCCCTAGACTGAAAATCCTGGCGTCGGCGGTTCGATCCCGCCCCGTTGTTGTTTTCGTCCTTTTTATGGGTAGGTAGCTCAGTTGGTAGAGCA
>CACYBR010000280.1 GCA_902772705.1 uncultured Planctomycetota bacterium | reverse complement strand
CGGTGGGAATCAGGTTCTGGGGCGCGGTATAACCCTGTTCCGGCGGCATGGGAAGCTCGGGCTGCGGCGATTGATACTGCGCGTTGGGATCGCCGGCGTTTTCCGGGATTGCGGCGCCCGAAGTGGCGAACGCGGAATCGTCCCAGCATTCTTCCTCGTTTTCGACCAGAGGCGCTTCCTGAGCGAAACTGAAGACAGGTTCGGTCGTCTCTTCTTCTGCGAGCGTTTGGAGCTGTTCACGAACGACGTTGGGGTTCAGTTCGACCGCGGGTCCTTGAGGCGCGGGTCGCTCCGACGAGTTTGCGTCGACCGGAACGGGAGAGATTTGCGCATACTGAACGGGCGCTTGTTCATGCTCCGCCTGAGGAGCGAGCGGCTCAGCCTGAGCGATCGGATCGTCGGGAGGCGCGACGGGCGTCGGGTCGGACTTCGGTTCGACGGCAACGGGTTCTTCAACGGGTTGCGCGGTCGGCGAGGTCTGAGGTTCGTCGTGAACCGTCTGAAAGGTTTGTCGATTCTGGTTGGGTTCCGCGGCGACAAATTGAGGGACGACGGGAGAGATCTGAGCGAACTGCGTCGCGGGAGCCGCGTTCATCGGCGCGGACGGGATTGGCGTATTCTGCGGTTGAACGTACTGCGAAACGAAAGGTTGAGGCGAGGCGACATTCTGAGGAGCGACGGGCGCTTGCGAGATCATGTTGCCGAGAGTTTGCGCGTAGGTCGCGTTCTGGGCGTTGGCCATGAGTCGCTCCTTGTGGGGGAAACGCGGAATCGGCTGGGCGTTTTGAGCGGCGATCTGAATCGTTTGCGACTCCGCCTGGGCGGCGTGTTCCAAATCGCCCACTTCATAGTATTTGTCGGTGAGAAGGGCGTATGCCTGCAACGCGCCGACAGAATTGGTTAGCGGCTGAAGCGCGTTTGCGCGGTTTGAGCCTTCCAGAAGCGTCAGGCCATAGTATCGCTGAGCTTCGGGATAAGCCGGATCGCGAAGCAGGAGCGTGGAAAACTGCTGGTCCGCCGTCTGATAATCGCCGCTGTCGTAACATGCTTTCGCGTACGCGAAGAGATACTCGTTGTTGACGGGCGAGAATTGCAACGCCTGAGCGAATTCATCCTTGGCTTCCGAGTAGAACGTCTTTTTACTGGCCACAAAACCAATTCGGTAATGAATCGTTCCGAGAAGATCAGGGGGCGCGGCGGAAGCGTCCGCCGTAACCAGGTACTTCTTGTAGAGACGCGCGGAATCATGGAATCTTTTTTGTTCAAAGTACGAGTCCGCCTGAAGCAGGAGTCGTTCGGGAGATTCCTCGCGTTTGCCGCCGTATCCATACTGACTCATCGTGTTTCGGAGCGAGACAGACTGGTCTTTCACGGGCGCGTTGGGGTCCGGCAGGTTTGAAACGTCGGTGCAAAGCTCCCCGGGCTTGACGTATCCCGCAGTGGGCGACGTGAACGACGAACATCCTGCGATTGCCGACGTTCCCATGAGAATCAACGCAAGCAGATTCGTTTTTTGAAGAGTCGTTTTCATTGATAGTCGCTCCTGCCAGTCGTCTGGCTTGAAACCATGTGGCGACGCGACCCGTCAGATCGCGTCTCAGACGTTTATTTCCGCTTTCATTCGCGCGTTTCCGATCGACCGGCGCGCAATTCGTGCGGACTACTCGCTATCCATATCGGTTTTATCGACTGTAGGTAAAGAAACGATTAGTTGAAAACTGCCGAAAAGAAAAAATAGGAAGAAAATATCGATTCTTTTGATTTTGCTAAAAAAACGGGAGCGCGTCTGTTCGTGAACAGAACCGACGCGCTCCCGAGGGGCGACGACTTGTCTTCAGGAAGATTACTTTTGGGGACGACGTTTTTGACCTTGAATCTGGTCGGACTTGAGGAGCTCGTCCAGTTCCGAGAAGTCCATTTCGTCAAGTTCCGGCGCGTCGGTCTTGAGCGACGCTTTGACGGAAGGACGGTTCGCGTCTTTTCTTTTTGCGGCGTTAAACGCTTTGTTCGGTCGGGGGGTATTAGAAGATTTAGGACTGGGCGCCGAACCCCTGGAACTGGGATTGGATCGACGCGTGAAGCTGTCGCCGCAGATCGCGCGGAGTTCTTCTTCGACGTCGGCGTCAAGGGCGGCGACGTCGATCCTGGTCTCTCGAACGCCGGGGAAATGCTCGGTCATTTCCTTTTCGTCAATCTTAAATTCGTCAGAGTCGTATAAGCGCGGATCGAAATCTCTGTCCTCCTCGTCGGGAACAGAACCGAGCGGCGCCAGATCGATCGTCGCGAGAGGCTCGTATTGGGGACCGTTGCGATCCAGTTCGCTTGAATAGAGGATCACCGCGTCCACGGGCGAACTTCCAAAAAACACGTTGGCGCGATCGTAAATCATGCGAGTGAGCGACGCGAAATTATCCTGAACGTCGTCCGACTCAGCGGCGCGACGGGAACTTGCGACGCGCGGCGTCGACTTTCGGGAAAATTGATCGTCGTCGAAGGAGCCGCCGCCGTCGCGGTCACGACGACGTGTTCGTCCGATCGTCAGATGAGGACTGAACTCACGTCCTTCGACGGGATAGCCGAGTTTTTCAAGTTCCGCGTCAATCCTGCCGGCCAGACGACGAAGCTCGTCGACGCCGTCCGTCACGCCGATCCAGATCGTACGTGGGTTCGAAGCGTTTGGGAACGCGCCGAGCCCCTCGAAGATCAGGTCAAACTGTTCGAAGGATTGGCACGCGCGTTCGAGCGCAAGAATGAGCTTGTGAAGCTCCGTCGTCGGAACGTTGGGTCCGAGAAACTTCAACGTAACGTGAAATTGCTCGTCGTCGACCCATTTGACGTTCGGAAACGCCTGCTTTAAAGGCTTGAGCGTTTTATGAGCGGCCGAACGGATCCCGGCGGAAATGTCGATAGCAATGAACGCGCGCAACGTCGATTTCATCAAGTACTCCCTGTCCTGAATCTTCCTGGAACAAACCTGGCGGTTTTGTCTGTTCCTGTTTCTTATTTGGCTTATTTGGCGAAATTGGCGAGCTGGAAATTGTCGCGATGCACGATTTCTTCGTAAATATCCTGATTTCGACCGAGCGCTTTCGGGAGTTCCGAGGAGCGCTTGCCGCAGATCAGCTGCGCTTCCTGACTCGAATAATTCGTGAGTCCTCGAGCAAGCTCTCGGTTGTTAACGTCGACGATTTCAACGACGTCGCCCTTGCGATAGACTCCCAGAGAACGAACGACTCCGATCGGCAACAAACTCTTGCCATGGGCCTCGATCGCGGACGCCGCGCCAGAATCGACAACGAGGGTTCCGCACGGAGAAGCGAAACGGAACCAGCGTTTTCGCGCAGAAAGGCGACTGCTCGGAAAGAAAACGGTTCCAACTTCCTCATAGTTGTAGATCTTTGTCAGAATATTGGGGTCGTCGCCGTTGGCGATAATCATGGTTCCTCCGGCGCTCGTTACTGTTTGAGCCGCTTTGAGCTTACTCGACATGCCGCCCTTGCTGCGGCTGGACTTTTTTTCCGCGACCATGTCCATAAGGGCGGGGGACCAGTCGTCGACGACATGAACGAGTTTCGATTCTGGCAACGCGGGATCGCCGTCGAAGAGTCCGTCGACGTCCGTCAGAAGAATCAGCAACGATTCTGGGAAAAGATTAGCCACGAGAGACGCGAGACGATCGTTGTCGCCAAAGGTTAAATTCAGTTCGGCGGAACTGATCGCGTCGTTTTCGTTCACGACGGGAAGCGCCCCGAAATTAAAGAGGGAATTAAACGTGTTGCGCGCGTTCAAATAGCGCGCGCGATTAGCCAGATCGCCGGCGGTCAGCAGAATTTGGGCGGCGAGAACGCCTTTGGTTGCGAACTCTTCTTCATAGTTCTGGATGAGCGCGCTTTGGCCGATCGCCGCGACCGCCTGAAGGTCCGGATTGAATTTTGGACGTTTGTCGAGCCCAAGCCTGCCCATTCCTGCGCCGACCGCGCCCGAACTGACAAGCGTGACGTAGACTCCCCGCTTGCGAATCTCGCAAATCTCTTCAACCAGTCGATGGATCCTCTCGCCATTGAGAAGTCCGTCCCGCGTCGTGAGAACGTTGGTGCCGACCTTAACGACGAGATACCTTGACGTTTGAACGATTTCCTGTCTGCTTAAACTGATCATCTTTTTGGCGATTTCGCAGATTGGCGAGAACGCGCGTCTTTCTGGCTGGGTTATATGCTCGAATTGGGGAACGACGAAGCTTTGAGCGACAGCTTCATGCCGATATTTTCTATGCAACCGCGATATCTGTCAATATTAAAACGTCCCGACCCTCACGAAATTGGGCGCTTTGCGCTCGCGTCGCGTCTTTTCGATTTTTCTCCGTCTCTCTTTTCTAAATCGAAAAGGGCGCTAAAATAAGTAGGATTCTGTAGACTGGAGAGTCGGCGCTGAGTCGAGACCGCCGTGTTTCCTCGCGTGGACTGCCGTTAGACCTTGGGGGTGCGAGATATGCTAATTTGGCCGGCCATTGATATTCGCGGAGGACAGTGCGTGCGCCTGCGTCAGGGCGACTACGCCCAGGAGACCGTCTATGGCTCCTCTCCCGCCGACATGGCTGAACACTGGCGTTCAAAAGGCGCAAGGCGGTTGCATCTGGTCGATTTGGACGGCGCCAGGGACGGTACGACCGCGAATTTTGAGTCGGTTCGTGAGCTGGTCGAAAAAGTTGCTCCCCATGGCGTCGAGTGTGAACTTGGCGGCGGCGTGCGGTCTGAGGACACGATCAAGAGGTTGCTCGATTTGGGACTGAACAGACTGGTCGTCGGCACGCTGGCGCTCAAGAAACCCGAGTGGTTTGAAAAGATGTGCCTGAAATTTCCCGGCAAACTCGTGCTGGGAATTGACGCTCGCGGCGGCATGGTCGCAACCGACGGATGGCTCGAAACAAGTTCAACTCCCGCCGTCGAATTGGCGAAGCGCTTCGACGACCTTCCGCTCGCCGCTCTCGTCTATACCGACGTTGCGACCGACGGCATGATGCGTGGCCCGAATATTCCCGAGTGCGTCGCCATGATGAAAGCCACGAAGATCCCCCTTGTCGCGTCCGGCGGCGTGACGCATATCGACGACGTGCGCAGACTGGCCGAAGCGGGGGCGCCCGCGTGCATCATCGGTCGCGCGCTTTATGAGAACTCGATTGCTCTCGAAGACGCGCTTCAATATGAGAAGCAGTCCTGACGGTTGTTTCCTTTCCTCCTTTCAAGCAGAACTTAGTACGGTGGACGTGCAATGAAGCCACGCGACGATTCCGAACGCATTGTTATCACGGGCGTAGGTCTGGCGGCCCCTAACGGGAATAATCTGGAAGAATACCGTCGCGCGCTCCTTAACGGAGTCAGCGGGGTTGTTCCTTATGAGATCCGTTACTTCGGCAAGACGGTCGCGGGAGTGTGTAACTGCGAAATCACAAAGTATCGGCCGCGTCGGGAGATTCGTCGTGGCACGCGCGCCGGCAGTCTTTCCGTATACTGCGTCGGGGAGGCGATTGCAGATTCCGGACTCGACTGGGATTCGGTTCCGAAGGATAACGTCGGCGTCTATATTGGCGTGACGGAACATGGCAACGTCGAGACGGAAAACGAAATATACGAAATTAAGCAGTACGACTACGACTGTTCATACTGGTCTCATCACCATAATCCACGAACCGTCGCGAACAACCCGGCGGGCGAGGTTACGCTTAGCTTTGGGATCACCGGACCTCACTACACGCTTGGCGCGGCCTGCGCGGCGGGTAACGCCGGGATCATTCAGGGCGTCCAGCAGCTTCGTTTGGGCGAAGTCGATTTGGCGTTTGCCGGCGGCGTTTCCGAAAGCATCCATACGTTTGGGATTTTTGCCGCTTTCAACGCGCAAAACGCGCTTGCGCGAAACGAGGATCCGACGAAGGCGTCGCGACCGTTTGACGTCGACCGCAACGGAGTCGTGATTTCCGAGGGCGGATGCGTCTATACGCTTGAGCGACTTTCCGACGCGAAGAAGCGCGGCGCGAAAATTTACGGTGAAATTCTCGGCTACGGAATGAATTCCGACGCGACCGATTTCGTTCTGCCCAACGCGGAGCGTCAGGCGCAGTGCATACGCAAGGCGCTCAGGAACGCCGGCCTCGGGCCCGAGGAAATCGATATCGTCAATACGCACGCGACGGCGACTCATGCGGGCGACGCGATCGAGATTCAGGCGTTGCGCGAGGTTTTTGCGGATTCAAAAAAGACGTACGTCAACAACACCAAGAGCTTCATTGGTCACGCGATGGGCGCCGCAGGCGTTCTGGAGCTTGCCGGCAATCTTCCGGCGTTTGACGACGGCGTCGTTCATCCGACGATCAACGTCGACTCGCTCGACCCGGAATGCGAGATCCGCAACCTTGTTATCAACAAACCCGTTGAAGTCGGCGCAATACGCACGATTCTGAACAATTCCTTCGGCATGGTCGGAATCAACGCCGTGACAATCGTAGGAAAATACGAAGGAGACTGATTCTCCATTAGCGTCTGTTAAGGCGCAAAACGGATTAACAGGGCGACGGCGACGCCGACCCTTTGCAACATCAACTTTTGACCGTCGATCGTCTCCGATCGGCGATCGACCAGGAGTTAGTTTTATGGCCGTTACGGTTGACGATATCAAAAAGACGATCATCGAAGTCCTCACGGAGATCGACGATACGATCGATCCCGATTCCCTTAAGGACGACGTTCCCTTCCGTGAACAACTCGAACTCGACAGCATGGATATGCTCGACGTCGTGCTTGGTCTGCGTCGCCGTTATAAGCTTCCGATTCCTGAATCGGATTACGTTCACCTTCAGACGATGGATTCCACCGTCAAATACCTGTTGCCGCTACTCAATAAGTGAGTCGGTTTCACCCCGCCGCAGAATAGCTTCGGCGGTTTCCTAAACGCCTGCCCCACCTCGGGCTGGAGGTAGTTTTGCAGATTTCAAGTCGTGATAAAAGACGCATTTGCGATTTCTCTTTTGGATCGCGCGCCTGGCTCAACCTTATTGGCCGTCCAGGGGACGGCTTCAAATGCTGACGGTCTTCCGTCAGGAAACGGACAAGGTTTGAATCGAGCGCCTGCGACGCTATGAACGCGCGTACGCGCCGTTTCGACAAGCGAACCAGACAAAATCCAAATGAAAAGAGCAAAGTAAAGGACAATATCATGGCTTCAGAAAAACAAAACGCGGCGGAACAGCCGATTCGTAACATTCTGATTTTCGACACGACGCTGCGCGACGGCGAGCAGTCTCCCGGCGCGAGCATGAATCTGGAAGAGAAGCTCAAGGTCGCTCAGGCGCTGGTCGACCTGAAGGTTGACATTATCGAGGCGGGCTTTCCGATTGCGTCTCCGGGAGACTTTGAAGCGGTTAGCGAGATTTCCAAGCTCGTTAAGGGTTCGACCGTTTGCGGTCTGGCGCGATGCGTCGACAAAGACATTGACGCGGCGTGGGAATCGCTCAAGAACGCCGACGATCCTCGTATCCACGTTTTTCTCGCGACGAGCGCGATCCACCGCAATTTCAAGCTGCGCATGACTCAGGAAGAGATCATCGAGCACGCGGTCGCGGGGGTCAAGCGTGCCAAGGGATACTGCTCCAATATTGAGTTCTCGCCGGAGGACGCCTGCCGAACTGAAATTGACTTCCTCTGCAAGGTCGTCGAGGCGGCGATCGACGCGGGCGCGACGACGGTCAATATTCCAGACACCGTCGGTTACACGACGCCGAACGAAATGGTCAAACGTATTCAGGAGCTTTTCAATCGCGTTCCGAATATTGACAAGGCTGTCGTCAGCACGCATTGCCACAACGATCTGGGCATGGCGGTCGCGAACTCGCTGGCCGCCGTCATGGCAGGCGCGGGTCAGATCGAGGTTGCGGTCAACGGTCTCGGCGAGCGAGCCGGCAACTGTCCTCTCGAAGAGGTCGTTATGGCGATGCGCACGCGTCGCGACTTCTTCCACGTCGACACGCGCATTGTGTCTCAGCGCCTTGTTCCGACGAGTCGTATCGTTTCGAAGGTCACCGGACTGGTTGTTCCGCGCAATAAAGCGATTGTCGGTCGCAACGCGTTTGCGCATGAATCCGGCGTTCATCAGGACGGCGTCCTGAAGGAACGTTCCACCTACGAGATTATGAGTCCCGAAAGCGTCGGCTTCGTCAAGAACGATCTTGTTCTGGGTAAGCACAGCGGCCGCGCGGCGCTCGGCGAACGTATCAAATCGCTGGGCTTCGAACTCACGAAGGAACAACTCGACGCGGCGTTTGACGAATTCAAGCGTCTGGCCGACCTGAAAAAGGATATTTTCGACGCCGATATTGTCGCGATCGTCGATCGTCAGAGCGCCGCGGCTAAACGTCTTACCGGCGCCGCCGCCGACTGGAAGTACGTTTCCTACGAACTGAACTGCGGCTCTCAGGGCAAGCCTTCCTGCAAAGCGATCCTGTCGCAAAACGGCTTTGAAAAGACAGCCGTCTCCAGCGAAGGCGACGGACCGGTCCACGCGATGTGCTGGGCGGTCCAGCAGATCGTCGGCTTGCGCTTTACCCTTGAAGAATACAAGGTCGAGGCCGTCACCGGCGGGTTTGACGCTCAGGGCGAAGTCGCCGTCCGCGTTAAAGACGTTGACACGAACGTCGACTATAGGGGACGCGCCACGTCTACCGACGTGCTGGAAGCGACCCTCATGGCTCTCGTCGACGCCGTTAATCGAATTCAGCATTCTCACGAGAAGGATTCCAAATGACAGCAGCCTCGTCGGACGTCGTGCCCGGGAGGTGAAACCTTATCGCGGGTAGCGTCCAGCCTTTTGGGCGCCGTTCTCCAGGGGGAACGACGCCTTATGTTTTAGTTGCAGGAGCGGACTGTTTACGCCTTCAAACGTAAAAATAGCGGAATTGACGTATTTTTACTTTTTCCTAACCGTCCGTTTGCCGATTACAAGAAGACGCCGTATTCGTTTTGTTTTGGGGCGGGTAGACGCCGTCCGTTGGAAAACGTTGTTCCTGATGTGTTCGGAACCGCGCTGTTTCGCGACGAACTGCCGTTTTGGGCGGTTGTTCGTCGCGACGCTCGAATTGAACTATTGACTTTTTGCATTGGAGATTTCCGTGCGTACTGGCAATCCGTCGCAGTTTGACAAAGGCCGTTCTAATCTGGTGGACCTCGTTCGTTATCGAGCGCGTTTCCAGCCGAACGACGTTGCTTTCACCTATCTGGTGAACAACGGCGCGACCGAGACCAATTTGACGTACGCCGAATTGGATCGTCGTTGTCGACAGGTGGCCGCCTGGCTCCAGCGCAACGATATGCGCGGTAAGCGCGCGTTGCTTCTCTATCGTCCGGGCTTGGAATTCATCGTTGGCTTTTACGGTTGCCTCTACGCGGGCGCGACGGCGATTCCCGCCTATCCGCCAACCAAAAACCGCTCGATGCTCCGCATCCAGTCGATTGCGTCGAACGCGGAAGCAAGCATGGCGTTGACGTCGACGGAAGTTATCGAGCAGGTCAAGGGGACGATCGCCGAAACGCCGCTCCTTCAGCAGATTCCATGGACTCCGACCAACGCCATGCCCGAGGGAATCGAGGACGACTGGGTCGATCCTCAGATCGATCAGAGCGAGATTGCGTTCCTCCAATATACTTCTGGTTCCACTGGCAATCCCAAGGGCGTCATGCTCTCGCATGGCAATATGCTCAACAACTCGATGCTCATTGAGCGCGGCTTCGAACACACTCGTTCCTGCGTCGGCGTTTACTGGCTTCCGAGCTATCACGATATGGGGCTTATCGGCGGCGTTATCCAGCCCGTGTACTGCGGGTGCCGTATCTATATGATGGCGCCTCTCGTCTTCCTGACGCGTCCGCACTTGTGGCTCAAGATGATTTCAAAATATCGCGGCACCACGAGCGGCGGTCCGAATTTCGCATATGATCTTTGCGTTAAGATGGTCAAAGAAGAGCAGATGGAGGGACTCGATCTGAGCTCGTGGTCCGTCGCTTTTAACGGCGCCGAGCCCGTTCAGGCGGAGACGCTGGAGCGGTTTGCCGCGAAGTTTGAACGGTGCGGATTCAAGTATGAAGCCTTCTATCCGTGTTTCGGACTCGCCGAAGGCACGCTCATCGTCACCGGCGGTCTGAAGGCGCAGGCTCCTATCGTCCGCACGGTCGACGCCGACGCGCTTGGCGCTGGACGCGCCGTCGACGTGATGCCTGATTCTCCACGCGCTCGTAAGCTCGTCTCCAGCGGTCGTACTATTCTGGGTCAGCGTCTCGCGATTGTCGATCCTGAAACGCTCCGCGAACTCCCGGACGGACGCGTTGGCGAGATCTGGACCGCCAGCGACAGCGTCGCGCAGGGGTACTGGCGTAACGAACGCGAGACAGAACGCTGTTTCCACGCGCGACTCGCCGACAAGCCGGAAGAAGGTCCGTTCCTCCGCACCGGCGACCTCGGGTTCGTTGAAGACGGCGAGCTCTTCGTTACCGGTCGCATTAAGGACATGATGATCATCCGCGGCGTTAACGTCTATCCTCAGGATATTGAAGTTACCGCGCAGCATGTTTCTCCGCTGCTCGTACTCAACGGCGGCGGCGCGTTTCTCGTCGGCAACGAGAGCGACGAGAAGCTTGTCCTTGTTCAGGAGGTGGAGCGCAAATTTAACGTAGAGAAGGATTCCTCGTACATTTTCAGCGAGATCCGTAAACGAATCGCGCTCGAACACGAGCTTCCGATTAGCGCGATCGTTCTCATTCAGAAGGGGTCGTTGCCCAAGACGTCCAGCGGCAAGGTTCAGCGTCACGCGTGCCGCTCCTACTATCTTGACGACGAGCTCAAGGTCATAGCAAAGTGGTCTGTCGGCGACGAAGAGATCCAAAGCTCTTCCGTTGACACGCCGAAGGGTTCCGGTTTTGCGACGTCGGAAAATCCCCTTTATGACGCCGGAGAGGCCGACAAGGTCGACGAAAAGGACGCCGCCTGGAAACAGACGGAACAGGACGTATCCAACGTCTTTGCCGTAGCGGAAAAGAAACCGGAAGAGAAAAAGACGGGGACCTCCGCCGTCGCAAGCGCGTCCGCGACCGTCTCCTACGAGGAGACGGTGCGCGTCGTCCTCGAGGAAGTTTATCGTATTGCGAAGGAGCGTGCGCGCAATATCACGCTCGACACCGATATTCCGTCGCTCGGACTTGACTCGCTTGAAAGAATGGAGATTCTGGCGTCGATTGAGGACCGATTTGGCGGTCAGTTTCCGGAAGACGTCCTGCCGACGCTTTCGACGGCGCGCGAGCTCGTCGACGGCGTTCGTAAGTACCTTGGCGTCGGACGCATGATGAATCAGGCGGAAGCGAAGCGTTACACGGTCGACGAAACCTGCTATGACTTTTCGAAATTTCCGGAATACATCAGCGTTCATCAGAAGTTTGAGATGGCCAAAAGCCTTGGCATGAATCACTTCTTCGAGCCCCATGAGGGAGCCGCAGGCGCCACGATTCGTATCAACGGCAAGGATTACATCAACTTCTCGACCTACAATTATCTCGGCGCTTCCGGCGATCCGCGAGTCACAGCCGCGGCGCAAGAGGCCGTTGCGCAGTATGGCACGACGGCAGGCGCGAGCCGTATTGTCGCGGGCGAAATTCCGCTTCATCGCGAGCTCGAGAACGAGATTACGAAATTCCTCGGCACTGAGGACACGATTCTCCTCGTCGGCGGTCACCAGACGAACGAGAGCGTCATCGGACATCTTATGGGTTCCGAAGACCTGATTCTTCATGATTCGCTGGCGCATAATTCAATTGTTCAGGGATGCATTTTGTCTGGCGCGCGCCGTCGACCGTTCCCACACGGCGATTGGGTTGCGCTCGATAAGATTCTGTCCGAACATCGCAGTAAATACCGGCGAGCGCTGATCGTACTGGAAGGCGTTTACAGTATGGACGGCGACTATCCGAATCTTCCAGAATTCATCAAGGTGCGTAATCGTTATAAGACGCTTCTCATGATCGACGAAGCGCACTCGTTCGGCGTTCTGGGTAAGACGGGTCGTGGGATCGGCGAGCATTTCGGAGTCGATCGAAAAGACGTCGATATCTGGATGTGCACGCTCAGTAAGACATTTGCGAGTTGCGGCGGCTATATTTCCGGTTGTAAAGAACTCGTGGAATATCTCAAGTACACGGCGCCGTCCTTCATGTTTAGCGTCGGTATGCCGCCGGCGCAGGTCGGCGCCGCGCTGGCGGCGTTGCGTATTCTCGAAGCCGAGCCGGAACGTTCCGAGAAATTGCGACAGAACAGCGCGTACTTCAAGGAACTCGCTCGTGGTTATGGTATCAACGTCGGGCTTGCGGAGGATTCGGGCGTCGTGCCTGTTATCATAGGCAACTCGCTCAAGACGCTTGCCGCGTCGCATCAGCTCTTCCTGAACGGAATCAACGCGCATCCGATTCTTCACCCAGCGGTAGAAGAGCATCAGGCGCGTATTCGTTTCTTCCTGACGTCTCAGCATTCGTTTGAGCAGATCAAGACGACGGTCGACACGCTTGCGCTTATCCTCAAGGAACTCGACGCTCATCAATAACGACTTGCGAACGCCGAGCGAATCGAGCAAGACGGCGCGCCGATCGACGAGGTTGCGCGCCGTTTTTTTATGCCTGTGAATCAGACTGTTTTTTTCGTTGCGATTCATAACGCAGCGCGGCGGCGTCGACCTTAGACGCCGCGTTTCAACCTGTCGCCGGTTCCGTTTCCCATACGGTCAAAGTCGGAAGAAGAGAGGACGCGATGTATTACCCATGGCTTGACATTCCGTTTCTTACCGCGCCAACGCTTGTCAAGACGATCGCGGCGCTCTTTGCTTTTGTCGCGTACTACGCCGTCGGCGGTGGAATTCTGCTCGCGTTGGAAAACGGTAGCGCCTTGCGCGCGGAGGATTCAAAATATCGCGCTTATCTCAGGAAGCACGCCAGATTTTTTATCCTGTTTACGGTTCCTTTGGGAATGACGACGTGCCTTGGACTTCTGTTTGCCCTCGGCCTTGTCACGCCCCTGGTCGCGCAGACTCTTGTCCGGCATTTTGCCTTTGTCTTCGCGATTGAATGGTGCCTCTGGCTGTTGGCGCTCGTTTCCATTTTTGTGTTCTATTACTGTTGGGACAAACTCAGCCCCAGAGCCAGCCGCGCCGTCGGCTGGGTCTATGCGGCGACCGCGTGGTGGGCGCTCGCGCTGTTAACGTCGATCTCTTCGTTCATGCTCAACTCTACCGGCGTCGTTGAAGACTATGAATCGACGAACGTTCTCTGGCATGCGCTTCTCAACGTCCAGCTTTTTCCGCAAACGATCGTTCGGACTGGCGGCGCGCTCCTTATGGGCGCCATGTTCTTTCTCGTTCACGCTTCTTACTGCGAGAAGGATCTGAATCTTCGAGAACGCGTCGCCAAAAAAATGCGCGCCTCTGCGTTTATCGGGGGGCTCCTCATGCTCTTGGGCGTCGTTGGATGGGTCTTTTTCCTCCCTGAAACCAGTCGTCTAACGCTTGAACGTCTGTCGTCGACGAGCGCCTGCGCGGGACTTTTCTGCGCCGTTATGGCGGCGATTTTTATCTTGTTGATCGTCGGGCCCTGCGTAAGACCCAGAGAGATCAATCCCGCTCAGACGCTTGCGCTGCTCTTCCTGACCTTTGTTTGCGTCGGTATTTTTGAGCATACGCGCGAAAGCGTTGGCAATCCCTACGCGATCGACCGGATCGTTTACGCAAATCAACTCTTCCGAGGCGACGTCCAGGAGACTCGTCAGCTCGGGCTTCTCTACAAAGGGACCTGGACGACGTTCGCGCTTGACGCTCTTCAGGAGGAATATCCAGATCTGAAGATCTCCGCGGCGAATTATCTTGGAGCGGAATCGATTCATCTGGCGCCGCCCGTCGTCCCAGAACACGAGGACGTGGAAGAGCCCGAAGATAAAGACGACGAATCTGAAAGCGTGGAAGAAGACGCCGACTCGGGGACCGAAACTCTGGGATTGGACGGAAGCGTCGGTTTTTTCGTCCAAACCGCCGCGCAGCGTCAGCCGCTTGCCGGGCGTCAGAACTTTGCTCCCGTCTCTTCAAATCCTGACGTCGACTCCCTTCAGAGTCGATCGCCCGCTTCGCCGCTGAATCCGGCGCCAACGCTTCGGGAACCGCAAGCTCCTTTGTCCGGCCAGACGACAGACGGCCTTCAGGGCGTTGTTCTACAGAATCCCGAACAGGGACGCGCCGTTCGGAGCGCCGGCGTTCCCCAAAGCGAATCTCCTAATTCTTCGCTTCAAACGCGCGGAAACGCCCTTTCTGCTAATCCTGCAGGTTCTGGCGTTCAACCGGGACGTAACGCGGCGACTCCAGATTCTCCCGTAGCCGCCTCGTCTTCCGGCCCTCAGACGTCGCTCCAGCCGCAGGTCCCTACGCAAAATATTCCAATTCAGGACGTTGGCGGGACGGAATCCGTCAATCGTTCCCGACGACCGACGAGAGTTCAGACGCCTCCAGTCCTGGCGGAAGAAATCCCTGAGCCTGAGCCTTCTGTTCCGTCGATCCCTGAGCCTGAGCCTTCTGTTCCGTCGATCCCTGACCCGGCGTCTGAAATTCCGGGGGACGTTGACGAAGAGCGTCCGATTTCTGAGGAAACGTCGGAGGAGGAGAGGGAAGAATCGCTTACCCGCGTCCTGTCGGAGACGCTCGATTTTGACGTTAACGGTCCGATCGCACGTGGCAACGAAGAACTCCTTAAGGCGTCGCATCGCGATCAGATTGAATTGGGGCGCATGGTTTTCATGTATCACTGCAACAGTTGCCACGCGTCGGATCACGGTCGTTTGGCGGTCGGTCCTCTCGTAGCCGGTCTTGGCGCCAGCGAGATCAAGAGTCTGGTTTTGCGCTTGAATTATTCGCGATTTGATATGCCGCCATGGGCGGGAACGGACGTCGAAGCGGAGCTCCTCGCGGAATATCTTGATTCGATCGCGCCGAAAACGCCAGACAACGCCTTCATGAAGGATAAGCCGAAGAAGTCGCCGAAGACGACTCCCAAAAAGTCGAAGAAACCCAAGAAGCAGAAGGACGCTGAAACAGGCGTCGAGGAAGAGCCTGGAGAGCCTGAAGAAGGCAACGAACCGACGGAAGAGGTTTCAGACGACGAACTTTCGGCGCTTCCAGAGGACGACGATTTGCCTCTATGAGCTTTTTCTCAGACAAAACTCAGGAGCTCGGTCAAAACGTGGGAAATATATTTTCGCTCATGATTCGTTCATGAAGGCGGAGCGCCGGGCTTGAATCTTAAAGACCGTCGGTCTAAACGGTTTATTTTAAAAATGTTCAAATGCGAGCGTGGGGACGCTCCGCCCTTTTGTAGAAGGGACGAAAAGAAACGCGTTCTTAGAACCGACCTCGGCGGCGTTGGGGGTGGCGACGACTGCCGGAGACGTTTGCGGCGTCAAACGCTTTGGCTCCCCCTGACAATGGGCGAGTTTCTTTTCGGGAAAGCGCCAGTTCAGTCGGCGTCCCCCGACGCGACGACGCGTCCGATCGGTTCGCGATCTGGAAAGGTAACAAGCGCATAGGCGTTGCGGTTGGCGGAGATCGTGACGGTTCGCGAGAGCGTTTCTCCGACGCGTTCGCCCTTGCGGTTGCCAGGATAGAAAGTCAGACGATGTTCGCCGGCGGGTAACTCGACGCTTAAAACCTGTATTTTCGCAGGTAACAGTCCCCAGCATCGCGTGTCGGCGGTTTCGGTTGCTTCCCAGACGACGCCGCCAACGTCGGCGGCCAGACCGACCCATGGATTGACCCGACCTGCTTCTTTTGCGACATAGATAGCGCCCTTTTTGACGACGCGGCGCACGACGGCGCGAGCGATGAGTTCGTCTTTTGTCGCCTCATACTGCTTGATCGCCATCTCGTTGACGTCGGCGAGAGTTTCCGTTGCGCCGACGTTTTTTCCATCGACGTCGAGTCCGACGCACGCGACGTAAGGCTCTTCTACGACAAGGGCTGGGATTGGAACCGGCGCGATCGTCGGAGGAACGGAGTATTGGTTGGTCGCGGAGAATATCTGATCGGCAACGAGTAGCGCAAATTGCGTGACCTCTGCGTTAATTTGCTCCTTTCGCGGTCCCCTTCCGACAAAAGCAAAGACGTAGAGACGTCCGTTTCCCGGCTGAGAATGGACGCTGGTTTGAGCGCGAAGGAGATCCTCCTTACCCTGCCTGAATTGAGGTCGCCATTTTACAACTTTCTCGTAGCAACGCGCGGCTTCGGCGGAATCCGTATAGGTTTCTTCCCAGACGAGTCCCTCGAGATACGGACCGAGCGGAACGCGGGGATAGACTGCTTTCGGATTGATTCTCTCGCCTTTTTTTTGAGGATTGTCAAACTCTCCGTTTCTGACGATTTTGTCCTGAAGCGCGGCGATCTGATGCGCATATGCTTTGGAATCCTCGCCGGAACCAAGCAGATCGGCGATTGTCAGGTAGACGCGGATCATGACTTTTTCATAGTCCTCGCCTTCATAGGAGACGATGTTGTCGTCCGTCCAGTACTGCAGGAGACTTTCGCTTGTTTTCTGCGCTGTTTTGCTTTCAAGCTCGTCGAACCGGTCGCGG
This sequence comes from uncultured Planctomycetota bacterium, assembly GCA_902772705.1. Lineage (GTDB taxonomy): Bacteria > Planctomycetota > Planctomycetia > Pirellulales > Thermoguttaceae > RUG369. Next base: position 2,438 of record CACYBR010000280.1, on the reverse strand, counting down.
ACTTCAATGAGTTTGCGTTTGGCTTCTTCAACGTCGCCAGAGGAAAGAGCGAGGCTTGCCGCGTTGAGTTCGAGCGGATCACGCTCTTTTTTTGACGCGTGTTTCAGTTGTTTTTCGAGATTGTCCCTGGCGCGTGAAACGTCCCCATACTCGTAGAAATCCCGACGGATAGCGTCGAGACGCTCGGCATAACGGGACGTGCAACCAACCAGACCGCAACCGATCGTCGCAAACGCGACGACGCAAAAGAGAAGAATTCGGGCGGGGCGACGTTGAAACGCCGAGCTTTTGGAGCTCCGACTAAAGTCGCAATCGTAATTCCCTGACATTTCGCAAATCCATTTGCTCTTACTGATCGCCGGAACGCCGTTTTCGTCCCTGAAAGCGACCGTTCCCTGCGCGTGGGAGGATAACGTTTAAGCGTAGGGGCGTCAAGGGCTGGTTGAAGCTTCGTTCGGGCGTTTTACGACCGCGTTTTCGATCGTTTCCCAGTCGAGCCAGACAAATCGGGGACGGTATTCGGCGGGCTTTTTTGCAACGTCGCCGAGGCGATTGACGTTGTAAGAAGTAAGGACTCCGCGTTCGTCGCAGAAAATTGGGTGCGCCTTGGCGTTGTAGCATTGAACGTGTTCCAGTTCCTCTGGCACGTTTGAACGCCAGAAAACGCGCTCCCTGCCAAAGGGACCGTACGGAGCGTCGCCGATGCGAAAGGCGCAATTTGGCGAAATTGTACCCGGCGTGTAAACGAGGAGCCATTTTCCTGCCGCCTGTCCGCCTGGAATTCGTGAGACGGAGAATTCTGTCGACACGCCGCGCGCCAACGCCGCCTCGCGCGCAAACAGCGCGTTCATATCGGCGACCCAATCATGTCCGTTGAAGAAGCGCCATTCGTCGTAGGCTTCGAGTTTGTCCTGAGGAACGCGCGCCACGACGACGTCTTTTCGGCTGAATTCCCGGAAGCGGTCGACATAACCGAAGACGTAGAGGCAACCGTCGCTAGCGTCGTCGCAAATTGCCGCTCCCATGACGATCTGCGCGTCGTCGGTTCGAAGAGAGAGGGGCGCGTTGACGTCGAGCCGCGGTCTGGAGAAATCAGGAACGAGCGTTTCGGGATCCAACGGAAAGGAGAGCGCGTCGACTCGGTCCGGCTTCCAGCCCTTGCCGACAAGGAGCGCCGTAAGCCAGAGACGATCGCCGTATCGCACGCCGTCCTGAAGCCAGTAGCGTCCTTCGACGATATTGTCCGGACGTTCGCCCGGCTTTCGCGCGTCTCCGAGCTTATGCCATACAAACGTCGTCTTTTCAGGCGCAGGCTCGTTGGAGTTCAAGATCGCAAAGGAGTGATTGGTCATAGCGATCCTATCGTATTCACGTCCTTCGCTGCGCGTCGTTCCGCCGATCGTGTCGCTGAAGATAAAGAGGGTTCGAGGCGACGCGTCGGAATGAACGCTCGCCTCCTTGACGTCGCGATTCAGATCGACCGAATAGATTCCGTCGGCGCCGAGCCATCCTTCGCGGCGTTCGAACAACGCCGTCCAGTCGTCGGCGGGCCGCTGAGCGCGCGCCGACGTCGTCAAGGTTGCGAGGAAAAGGACCAGAACAACCGTCAGTAAGCTTTTGGACATATCCGCGCTTTCGGAATTTAAGAGTTAATTGCCGCGTCGAGACCGGCGTTCGGCAAGATAGACGCGCATCGAACGCTCCGGGAGACAGAGCGCGTTGAGCACGTCCGGCGCCGGGCCGTCGTAGTTCGGGTAGACGTCGCAGGGAGGCTTCGCCGCCGTGTCGACAAAGATTCGCCACGCGAACTGTTCGAGTTTGGCGACGGACGGAAAGTAAAAGGTTTGCGGCTCGTTCGTCGCGTTGAACATAACGAGGATATGGAAGCGCGCTTCCGGCGCCGCTTCTTCCATCACGTCGAAGGGAGAAACGTTCGATATGTCGACGCCTGCTTGTGCGATTTCGGCCGCGAATCCCGGGTCTTTGAAGGGATCAAGCGCGCTGAGAAGGCAGGTGAGCGTCGATTCCTTAGCGGCGTTCCAGTCGACGGTTCCTCCGTTGCGGTCGAACCATGAAACGTCCGGGAGTTCGCCGGGAACCTGCGGTTTGCCGGTGAGGAAGTCGCGGCGTCTCAGCGACGCTTCTTGACGGCGGAAACGGATCAACGCTGAGACAAAACGGCGCAGATCTTCGTTCAGACGCGTGCGATCCCAGTCGAGCCACGAGATCGCCGTGTCCTGACAGTACGCGTTGTTGTTGCCTTTTTGGGTGCGCCGTCCTTCGTCGCCGGCGACTATCATTGGCGTTCCCTGACTCAGAAGCAACGTGCAGAAGAAATTGCGCGTCTGACGCGCTCGCAGAAGATTCACGCGTTCGTCGCGCGTTTCTCCTTCGACTCCGAAATTGAAGCTGAGGTTGTTGTTGTCCCCGTCGCGGTT
>CACYBR010000279.1 GCA_902772705.1 uncultured Planctomycetota bacterium | reverse complement strand
TGATTAAAATACCACATTTTTTTTTTTTTTTTCACGTCCGTCCTTCTTCGCCCTCTTCCAAATCCTTTCTAACGGTATAATATAAATGGTACGATGGGCGGGGGTGCGTTTAAAGACGCCCGGTTTTTAAAAACCTTCCGTTAATGAATTTAAGGTTTAGAACGATATGGTTACTCTTCGGATTCAGCGACGCCAAATTCCGAGTAGGGAACCTGGTTCGTGGCGTCTGACGGCTGGCGTTCATGTTGACGACCGTTGGACGGGCGAGTCCGGGCCTCCTCGCGTACGCTTTGACGTTGCGTCTCCATCTTCAAAGCAGACTCCGCCAAACAAAGCCGGAACCGGAAAAGGCTCCGTTCTTCGTTTGACGCTGATTCTGGGGATTATGTTCTCATCGCTAATCCTCGTATGGCTGGGGTTCCGTTCTGATTCCAGAAGCGAAAACACGCTCGCCGCGAACGACAGCCGCATATCCAGGGAATCGTCACGGAGCGACGAACCTTATATCACAGGCATGGAGTCTGTGCTTGATCCGAACGCTCCGGGAAACGACGACAGGGAATTTTTATCCGGAAACGACCATGTCGTTCGTCCGGAAGACGCCGATCTTGGCCCCGATCAAAGCGGTTCGGCTCAGGCGCTGGTCGACAACTCGGAAACGTTGCGTCAGGGCGCGGAATTCGCGGATCTCCCGACGTCGTCCGAACGTCTGGCCAACGCCGAATCGGCGCTCAGCTGGGACACTCCCTCTGAACGCACTTGGGGCGAAGACACGCGTTTGGACGGGTTTGAGGCGATTGAAAATGGAGAATACGTCGCTCTGGACGTCAGTCCTCAGGACGAGTTCACGCCCCTGACAAGAATGCAGAAAAACGGAAGACCGTATTCCTCCATTCCAGTAATGGAACAGGCAATTCTGCAAACGAACCAAATCGAACACGTCATCGTGTCTTCGCCTGACGAGGAACTCAGTTTCAACAGGTCGGCTGCGAATAAAAAGACAAACGACGACGTCGAAATGACTCAATCCAAGGCGGTTAAGCTCTCGAAAATCGAGGTTCCGTCCGATTACACTCCTTCCGGAACGTACGTCGACTCTGGCGAAGAGACGCTGGGACAAGGGACGACGCCTTTCTGAGTCGCGGTTTCCCCCCCGTAAAACAAAAAAGCCGAATCACAACGATTCGGCTTTTTTGTTTATCAGGCGAGTTAAACGAAACGTCTGTCCTCTCTCCGCTCTCAGAGCGTTCCCTTAGTGCTGGGGACCCCCTTCTGACGCGGATCAAACTCAACCGCCATCCGAATAGCGCGCGCCGCCGACTTGAAGATTCCTTCGGAAATGTGGTGCCCGTTCTGTCCATAGCGAACGTTAATGTGCAAATTGCACGCCGCCGCGTTCGCAAAGCCCTGCCAGAATTCGCGCACGAGTTCGAGATCAAAATTGCCGACCCGATCCACCGGAAACTTCACGTTGTATACGAAACATGGACGACCGCAAAAATCTACCGCCGTCTCGGCGAGCGTCTCGTCCATCGGAAGAACGAAGAAGCCATAGCGACGGATCCCTTGCTTGTCGCCAAGCGCCTGAGCAAACGCCTGACCGAGCGCTATTCCAACGTCTTCCACCGTATGATGACCGTCGACGTCAAGGTCCCCGTGAACGTCGAGCGTCAAATCAACCTTCGAATGCGCTGAAAAAAGCGTCAGCATGTGGTCGAAAAAGCCCAAACCTGTCTGGAGCTTCGAGTCGCCCGTCCCGTCGAGATTGAGCCTGAGTTTGATTTGGGTCTCTTTCGTATTGCGTTCGATTTCTGCGGCGCGCATCTGCCTGTCTCCTGACGTTTCCAAGGGTTTTGAACTCTGAAATCGGGTAAAATCAACGATCGCCGTTAAGGTAACGTTCGACCAGCGCAAGACATTTGTCCGTATCCTCGTCCGTTCCCACGCTAATGCGCAGTCCGTCGCCATAGCCCTCGTAATTCATGTAACGAACAAGATACCCGTTTTTCTTAAGATAAAGATACAGTTCCTTGTGCGAGAGTTCGTTGTTACGCCATACGTTCCACGTAAAATTGGAGAACGATTCCGGAACGATAAAGCCAAGCTCGCGCATCCGCGTCATAAGACGTTCGCGCGTCGCGACAATCTTCTTCGTGGTTGCGGCAAGCCATTCCTGATCCTGAATCGCGGCGGTCGCCGCAGCGATCGACAACGCGTCGCAGTTGTAGGAATCTTTAACCTTGAACGTCTCCGCGATCGTGTCAGGACGCGCGATCATAAAGCCGAAACGAAGCCCCGCAAGCGCGTATGATTTGCTCATCGTACGCGAAACGATCACACGCGGATTCTCTTTCGCCAGTTCGATACAGTTTGTTCCTGAGAAATCGGCGTACGCCTCGTCGATCACGATCGGACACGGAAGCGCGTCGGCAATCTTCCTGATCTGTTCGTTGGAAAGACGCGTTCCGGACGGACTGTTCGGGTTCGGCAAATAAACGAGCTTAAGGTCTTCTGGACTGACGTTCTCAAGCGTGTTGACACGCTCAGAGGCAAACGCGGTCGGAGCCTGAGCGAAGTAATCAGGAAGCGTCCAGTCGTCGTTAAAACGCACTTCCTCGCTTCGCGCGCCCTGAATCTCGGCAAGCGATTTATACAGAATGTAGCTCGGGTACGGAAGTCGCAGGAGCTGATTCTCGCCGACAAAGGTGCGCGTGAGAATCGTAAGGATATCGTCGCTGCCATTGCCGCACATGATCCAGTCGGGCTCGACGCCGTAGATCGCCGCCGCCGCTTCGCGAAACGCCTGACCCGCCGCGTTCGGATACCGCGAGAGGCCTTTGTCGGCAACCGCGCGAATGGCGTCATACGCCTTTTCCGAAGCGCGATAAGGATTCTCGTTCGTGTTGAGCTTGACCGCTTCGCCTTCTTTTGGTTGCTCGCCGGGAACATATCCCGCCATCGCTTCAATATTCGGTCTGACTAAACTCATCGTATTTCTAATCCTATCCCAATAAAAGCGCAAACTTGCTCAAAAAACAAAGGCAAAAGCAAGCATAACGCTCAGAATCAGCAGATTTGCAGAGCTGAGCGCAAGCGCGCGAACGAGCCCCGCGCCGGAACGAATCTGCGCAAGAATCCGCCATGCGCGTAAATGCAACGCAAGGTAAACGACCAGAGCGCCAACGCCGACCGGATCCCACCATTCGCGACGCACATAAATGGCCGCGACGAGCGCAATCACAATCAAACCGTTGACAAGATAGAAGTATCGGCCAAAACGCTCGCCAAAGACGGCGATGAGCGTAAACTTTCCCGCGGCGCGGTCTTCGTCACGATCGCGATAGTTGTTCGACACGAGGATATTGTCCGTCGCAAATCCAATCGCTGTTCCCAAAAGCGCCGAATCAAGCGTAAAGGTCAACGTCTGAACAAAGTACGTAAAGCATACCGCGACGACCCCAAAAAACGCGACGACCAGCACGTCGCCGAGACCAATATACGCCAGCGGCAGGGGCCCCGCGCTGTACAGAAGACAGAAAACGCAACAAACCGCGCCGATTCCGACGAGCGTCGCTCGATGCTCCGGAGCGACGTAAAGAAGCGTCGCGAGCCCAAAGAGACACGCAACCGCAAGCGCGACAAACGTGCCTGTCAGCATCGCGCGCGGGGAGATCCAGCCGTTGGCGACGGCGCGACGTGGTCCTTTACGCTCGCCGCCGTCCGCTCCCTTCTTGAAGTCGGCATAGTCGTTGATAAAATTCGCCGCAACCTGCGCCAGAAGCGCAAACGCCAAACAGCACAGCGCCGGAACAAGAACAAAAACGTCGCTCACGGCTCTCCCGTCGGCAATATCGCGATACGCGAGCCCTAATCCGACAATCACCGGCGAACAGGCGGCGGCAAGCGTCTTGGGACGCGCCGCGAGCGCCCATGCCTCAACAACGCCGGGCTTCTCGACTGCGTCGACCGTCTTGACCGACTTCTTATTTTTTGCGTTCTTTTTTTTGGACATGCCAGGCCGTCTTTCGAATCGTTAGAAAATTGTCAAAGGAGGATCGCCAACGGAATGAGAACGCCAAGGATCACAACGCTTATTCCTGCCTGAGCAAGTCCGGTCTGTTTAACGTAATCCGTCCGGCAGAGAGTCAAAAACGAACGATAAACCGAGAGCCCATACACGACGAGCGACAGAACGGCAAACACTCCCCAGTATTGCCGAACCGTATAAAACGTCCCGAGCACAAAGACGGCGATAATCCCCGAAACAAGATAGAGCTGACGTCCAAAGCGTTCGCCAAAAAGCACGACCGTCGTATACTTTTGGACGGCGCGATCCTGTTCATAATCCGCGTAGTTGTTCGCAACCAGAATATTGTTAATCGCCAGACCAAAGACGACGCCAAGCGCCAGCGCGTCCCAGGAAAAACTCTTCGTCTGAAGAAAATACGTAAAGACGACCGAGCCTACTCCAAAGGTCGCAAAAACCGCCAAATCGCCCAGTCCTCGTTCTGAAAAAGGAAAGGGACCGACGCTGTAAAGAACGCCAATCGCGCTGAAAATCAGACCCGCGTAAACGATCGTCGCACCCCCGTAAGGTATCGTCGCCAGTCCGAACAAAACGGAGGCAAAGAGCGCCGCCAGCGCGCCAGTCAGGAGCGTTCGGCGATTGATCCAGCCGTCCTTTTCTTTTGCTTCGCGCAGGTCTGAATTCGCGCCGGTTCGATAGTCGGAATAATCGTTGAAGAGATTCGCGGCGGCCTGACCAAGAACGGCAAAAAAGAGACAGCAAATCGCCGGGACAAGCAAAAACTTTCCGGAACGTCCATAGTTGCAATCGCGCCATGCCAGCGCCAGCGACGTGACGACCGGCATGGAAGCTGCGACAAAGGAATCAGGTCGAACCGCGAAAAACCACGTTGTCACGGGATTGGGTCGTTTCTGTTTCGGCGTGGTTATATCGCCGTCGCTAAAGTCCGTCATGGCTTAGCTCCGCAAAACAGTCAATTCTTCTTGGGCGTGAGAGAATCCTCCATCGAATCGATGTAGCGACGAAGGCGTTCGAGTTCGTTCGTCACGGCGCGTAGCTTCAGGAGGTTCTCAACGCGAATGAGGAGTTCAAACTTATGGATCGGTTTGCTCAGGTAGTCGTCGCAGCCGACGGCAACGGCGCGTTCAACGTCGCCCAGTTC
>CACYBR010000278.1 GCA_902772705.1 uncultured Planctomycetota bacterium | reverse complement strand
GATCTCGAGAAAAGGGAGCTGCTCTCGGTCAACCCGCTGGAAACGACGGCGGAACTCGTCCCGCAGAGCTGTTTTGTTCTGGACGCGGAGGATTACGACGACGACCTCACGCCGGCAGAGTCGATCGCGCTCACAATAGACGATACGCTGACTTCTCAGGGTCTGGATCCTCAGAATCTCTCTGAAAGCTTCGTCTTCAACCTCAACAGCAAACCGGACTCGACCCATACGATTTATCTCGATTTTAACGGACATAACACAACTGGAACGTATTGGAACGATCCAAATCAAAGCGGCATAGCGACAATCACAACGCCGGTCTACGACGTCGACAATGACGCCGCCAGTTTTTCGAATCAGGAACTGCACAATATTTACGAAGTCTGGCTCCGTGTGAGCGAAGATTTCATGCCGTTCGACGTCAACGTGACGACGAAAGAACCGTCGAACGACCTGTTGGTAAAAAGTTCGACCAACGACGCCAAATTTGGCGTTCGCGTTTGTATCGGTGGAAGTTACAAGGATTGGTACGAGGGCTGGACAGGCGGTTCCGCGAGCGGGGTTGGGTATGTCGGCTCATTCACATGGAACTCTGACACGCCAGTCTTTGTCTTTTCGAAAAACTGTTATTCTGCCGGAAATGTCGGAGACGCTGTGTCCCACGAAGTTGGGCACTCTCTGGGATTAAGGCACGATGGAATAGATCCCTCGAACCCTCTTGGTTCCGATTACTATAGCGGTTCGTTCGGATGGACGCCGATTATGGGTAGCGGCCTCGCCAGTAATCTTACTCAATGGTCGACAGGAGAATACACAGGCGCAACGAATCTTGAAGACGATCTCGCGACCATTTCCGGCGTTGTGGGTTATCGCAACGACGACCACGGCTCCACGTTGGCAACGGCGACCAGCCTTAGTTTTGTCGAATCAGGAACGCTGGCAACCGGCATTATCGAACGCAATACAGACTCGGATTACTTTACGCTTCGACTAAACGGCGAACAAGCGCTCGTTCGAGTAGGCGGCGTCGCGGATATTTCTAACCTTGACGTAAGCGTATCCGTGTACGATTCGGGAAAAAAATTTATTGCGACATATGAACCGACTAATTCCCTTGGGGTTGTCATCGACGTCTCTGATTTTCAGCCGGGGCTTTATTATCTCAAGGTTGAAGGTTCAGGGAAGATACTGGATGGACATACCATTTACTCAAAGTATGGAAGTTTGGGCGCGTATTCTATCGAAACGCTCAGTCTGGAGGAAGACGAACCCAATTATTCCGAATCCACTTCAACGTACCTCGGCGAACTTTCAAAGACGATTTCCCTTTCTGGCAGTCTGCCTTCCTACTACGACGAAGATTATTTCAGTTTTGAACTGGCGGAACCTTATAACGCCGTCGCAATCAACGTTGGCAATAACAACGTTTACTTTAAAGTCTTCTCGGAACTGGCTCCCACCCCAGGACGTATATACTACGTAGCCGATTCTGTTAAACGCGCGCGTAGCGCAGGTTCTTCCGACGACGTGAAGAATCTCAAAAACAACAGGCGGTATTATCTTGTCCTCGACCTCGACTCCTGGGGCTCCGAAACCTATCAACTGACAATCACGCCTTACTATTCGGCGCCAACGCCGCAGGAGTGGCTCGTTGACACGGCGTCTGACGCGGCAAACGCGACTGGCACGACGTTGCGCAAAGCGATAGAAAACGCGTCCGACGGCGACGTCATACGATTTGACGCGTCTCTCAGCGGCGCGACAATCGAAGTCCAGTCGACTTTAAATATTTCAAAGAATCTTACGCTCGACGCTTCCAATTTATCGCAAAACGTTGTTCTGGACGGGCGAGGCTCGTGCCGTATCCTTTCTTCAAATTCAGAAGAATTGGTCGTGAAGAACATAACCTTTGCCAACGGCTGCAACCCCTCTGACGATACTTTTCAGGATGGCGCCGCCCTCTGGTATTGGGGGCCCAACGGCGGTCGTCTGCTTCTCGAAGACTGCGACTTTTTGAATAACAAGGCAGAAACGACAGGATACAACACTATCCGCGGCGCGGCGGTGGCGGTTCGCGGAGACGTCTTCGCCGACATTTCAAGATGCAATTTCCGTAATAACGTCCTTAACAATTACAAAAATCAAGAGGGAAAAGATTGTCCGAAGAGCGGCGGCGCCGCGCTGGGACTGGAAGGCGCTTACGCTAATATTGACGCCTGTCTTTTTGAAAACAATTCAACCAACAAACCGGGGGGCGCAGTTAAATGTACTAAAGGACAAGTCCATTTTTCGAATTCGATTTTCTTTAACAACAATTCCACTGAGATGGGCGGCGCCGTCCATCTTGGAGTTCAATGGGGCGACAGCGAAAGTTACGGCGTTTTCACAAGTTGTCTTTTTGCGAACAATAAAGGGTTGTTAGGCGGCGCCGTTTATGGACATGGAGAATGGCGAAACTGCACCATTGTCAACAATCGTGCGAACGCCTACGGCGCCGGAATATATGGCGATGGCGAGCTCTATAATTGCATCGTCGTTTCCAACAATTCAGAATCCAATGCCAACAATTTTTCCACGGACTTATACGGAGCTGGCGCCAACGTATCCGACGCTGGCGTCGGCGCCGGTCTGCGCGGCGACTGCAATCTGACAACCCGAAGCGGTCTGACGGGCTCCAATAACAAAGTCTATTCCTCTTCCCTGCCGCTTTTTGCCAGTTCTTCTGCTCTTAGCGGCTCGACTAATCCGAACGACTACAAGCTTGCTTCAAATTCACAGGCATGGAACAAAGGCGACAATAGTTACGTAACGTCGTCCATGACGTCAGACGCGGCCGGCAACGCTCGTATCATTGGCGTAACAGTCGATCTGGGCGCCTTCGAATACGGTTCAACGCCCAACCCGCTCGACGCCCCGACGATCACGACGACAACCTCGACGACCAACACGATTACGGTCAAGTGGAACGCCGTTACGAACTCGACGGGATACGTCGTCGCCTACAAGAAAGCGGCGGATCCGGACTCCGCCTATACCCTTATGTCGTCCACGACCGCGGTCTCGCGCACGATTCCCAATCTTGTCGCCGACACGTCGTACAACGTCAAGGTCTACGCCAAAGGCGACGGATCGAATTACTCCGATTCCCCCTACAGCTCCGTAATAACCGTCAAGACGCAGAAGTCCAACGTCGATCCGATTCAGCTCGACGCCCCGACCTGGAAGTCGTCCTCGTCCACGTACAATTCGATCACGGTCGCATGGAACCCCGTCGCGAACGCTTCAGGATACGTCGTCGAATACAAGAGTCTGACCGGCACGACCTATACGCCGGCTCCGCAAACCTCCTCGACGACGACCACGATTCCGGGGCTCGCGTCGGAAACGACCTACAAGCTGCGCGTCTACGCCGTCGGCGACGGAACGTACTACTCCAATTCCGGCTACAGCTCCGTAAAACCGATCACGACGCCGCCGGCTCCCGTCAATCGGGAAACGCCGTCGACCGTCGTGACGACGAACGAGGACGTCGTCGACGCGTACGACGGCAAGATCTCGCTCAGAGAGGCGATCACGCTCTATTCCAACGACGCGGACACGATACGGTTTGCGTCCAATATGAGCGGGAAAACGATCACGCTTGACGGCTCGGAGATCATGATTGATAAATCGCTCAAAATCGACGCGTGCGCGCTATGGAACGCCACGCAGAACGCGCCGGGCGTCACGATTGACGCGAATTCGCAGTCGCGGATCTTCAACGTTTCTCAAGGCTCCGTGGAAATCAATTCGCTCGCCTTCATGGGCGGCTACGATTATTACGGCGGCGCGATCTGCGCCGATCAGGGGTCGACATTAACGATTTCAAACTCGAACTTCCAGAACAATACAGATCCCGGCGAATACGGCAGAGGAGGCGCGATCTGTCTCTACGATTCCGCAATAACGGTTTCGAATACAACCTTCCAAAACAATACCGCCGATTACGGCGGCGCGATCTGGCTCTCCGATTCCGCAATAACGGTTTCAAATTCAACCTTCCAAAACAATACTGTCCATTACGGCGGCGGTGCTATCTACGCGTACGAATCAACGCTTGATATTTCGAACTCCAGCCTCCAAAACAATACCGCCGATCACGGCGGCGCGATCGAGTTCTCCGGAAATCTAACGATTTCAAACTCCAACCTCCAAAACAATACCGCTTACTACGGCGGCGCGATCGAATCCTACGGAAATCTAACGATTTCAAACTCGTGCTTCCAAAACAATACCGCAAGCGGTAGCGACTATGCCTACGGCGG
>CACYBR010000277.1 GCA_902772705.1 uncultured Planctomycetota bacterium | reverse complement strand
GTTGACGCGCTCAAACGTCTTCACCAGATCGAGAACGCTGTATCCGCGACCCGTTCCAAGATTGTAGACCTGAACGCCGCGCTTCATATGACGATATGCGGCGACATGCCCCTTCGCAAGGTCGACGACGTGGATGTAATCGCGCACCCCCGTGCCGTCGGGCGTCGGATAATCGTTCCCGAAAACGTAGAGCTTCGGGCGGCGACCAACCGCGACCTGACACACGTACGGAGCAAGATTGTTCGGAATTCCCAACGGGTCTTCGCCGATTTCCCCGCTCGAATGCGCGCCGACTGGGTTAAAGTAACGCAAAAGCGTCGCGGAAACGAAATCGTTCGCGTGGGCGAAGTCCGTCAGAATCTGCTCGATCATGCGCTTCGTCCAGCCGTAGGGATTCGTACAGTCGCCCAAGGGCATGGTCTCGACGAGCGGAACCTTCTTTGGCATGCCGTAGACTGTCGCCGAAGAACTGAAAACGATCCCCGAAACGCCAAATTCCTTCATCAATTCGCAAAGGACCAGCGCCGAATCAAGATTGTTGCGATAGTATTCGATCGGCTTGGCGACCGATTCGCCTACCGCCTTGTAGCCCGCGAAATGCACGATCGCGTCTATTTCATGCTCCTCAAAGATCTTCCGCGTCGCTTCCTTATCGCAAACATCGGCGGCGTAAAGCGCGATCTTCTTGCCCGTGAGCTTTTCAACGCGCTCGATCGACTTCGGAGAACTGTTGCTGAAGTTGTCGACAACGACGACGTCGACGCCGGCTTCCAAAAACTCAAGCGCAGTATGCGAACCGATGTATCCAGCGCCGCCGGTTAGAAGAACTTTCGCCATCTCTATCTCTCCAGAATATATAACGACATATCACTTTACGCGCTTTTCGCTCGCGCATGCCAACCCGGACGGCGTTCATTATATGCCCGCGTCTGCCCTCGTCAAGTCCGCAGAATGCGTTCGAACCGTCGCGCGTCAAAAGCGCCGGCGTCGATTTACTTTCATCGCGCGCCGCTGTACACTATATTCCAGTTCGCTTCCCTCCACGCCGCAACGCTTGCATAAGGACACGGTATGAAACTTCTATTCGCATCCGATTCGTTTAAAGGCACGCTCTCGAGCGCCGAGACGTCAACGCTGCTGACACGCGCGGCGCGCGAGGTTTTCGGCGACGTCGAATGCGATTCCGTCGTCGTCTCCGACGGCGGCGAGGGCGCGCTGGACGCGGTCGTCTCCGCGACCGGCGGCGAAAAGCTGACCGTCGACGCGCACGGACCGTTAATGGAGCCGCGCCGCGCAAGCTACGGCGCCTTCGGCGATAATCGCGCGATTGTCGAAATGGCGACCGTTTCTGGCCTCACGCTGGTTCCCGTCGAACAACGCAATCCCCTCAATACAACGACGTTCGGGGTAGGCGAACTCATTCTGGACGCGCTCGCCCGAGGCTACCGCGACATAAGCCTTGCGATAGGCGGGAGCGCGACGAACGACGGAGGCATGGGTTGCGCGCGCGCGCTCGGGGCGCGATTCCTCGACCGTCATGGTCGTGAACTCGAAGGATACGGTCGCGATCTGGAACGAGTCGCGGAAATAGACGCGTCCGGGCTCGATCCTCGGCTCGCCGAGGCGCGCGTAACCGTCATGAGCGACGTGAGCGCTCCTCTTTGCGGCGCAAACGGCGCGACGCGCGTTTTCGGGCCCCAAAAAGGGGCGACCCCTGAAATCGTCGAACGGCTCGAAGAGGGTATGCTCAATTATCGCGACGTTGTACGTCGACAATTTGGAATCGATCCCGACGCGCTGCGCGGCGGCGGCGCGGCGGGCGGACTCGGGACCGCGCTGGCGGTCTTCCTGCGCGGCGAAATGAGGTCCGGTATCGACGTCGTCCTTGACTTGATCGATTTCGACGCGCGGCTCAAGGGCGTCGATCTCGTCGTTACAGGAGAAGGTCAGACCGACTGGCAAAGCTGCTTCGGCAAGGTCATGCAAGGGGTGGGACTTCGCGCAAAGCGCGCGGGCGTCATGGCGATCGGGCTTTCCGGCTCGCTGGGCCGCGACGCGACGAAGCTCTTTGATTATGGAATCGAATCGCTCGCGACGACCGTCGACGCGCCGATGACGCTGGAAACCGCGCTCTCCCGAGCGGAGGAGCTCTACTATCTCGGAGCGATCAGAATGTTTCGACTCGTTCGCGTCGGCATGAAAATAGCTCAATCCTGAGGACGTTTTCTCCATATCGAACGCATTCCACGAACAACAGACACGTCGGCTTTAAAGGAGGCTCGCCATATGACCGATCCGTTTACAACTCTGGGCGCCCTTGTCGGACTTCTGATCGCGATCATACTGATCGTTTACAAAGCGCATCCCGCGTACAGTCTTCTGTTCGGCGCGCTCGTGGGCGGACTCATTGGCGGCGGAAACCTTCAGGAAACCGTCTCGGCGATGATCTCGGGAGCTCAGGGGATGACGTCGCCGATTCTGCGCATTCTGACGTCGGGCGTTCTCGTCGGCGCGCTCATCAGGACGGGAGCGGCGCAAAAGATTGCCGAAACGATCGTCGCTAAATTTGGCGCAAAACGAGCGCTGCCCGCCGTCGCTATTGCAACGGCGATTATCTGCGCGGTCGGCGTCTTTATCGATATAGCCGTCATCACGGCGGCGCCCGTCGCGCTCGCGGTCGGCAAAAAGGCAAAGCTCAATAAACAGAGCGTCCTGCTGGCTATGCTTGGCGGAGGCAAAGCGGGAAACATTATTTCGCCCAACCCAAACACGATCGCGACTGCGGAAGCGTTTGGCGTCGACCTGACGTCGCTTATGCTCAAAAACGTAGCGCCCGCGCTCGCCGCTCTCGTCGTCACGATTCTGCTCGCATATCTGCTCGCTCGTAAGAAAAAGGGAATCCAGATTCAGAACTCAGACGTCGAGGAACCAAACGTCAAGCTTCCCACCTTTCTGGAAGCGATCGTCGGACCCTGCGTCGCGATCGGGCTGCTCATGCTCCGCCCCGTCTGCAACTTTACCGTCGACCCGCTTATCGCGCTTCCCGTCGGAGGGTTCGCCTGTATTCTGGCGTCCGGAAGGCGCAGGGAAACGATCGGCATAACAGAGTTCGGGATCTCAAAAGTCTCCGGCGTGTCAATTCTGCTGCTCGGCACGGGAGCGGTCGCCGGAATCGTCAGCGAGTCGGCGTTAAAGCAGGATTTTGTCGCGGCGCTTGAATCGGCGCGCATGTCGGCGTTCATGCTGGCGCCGCTTTCGAGCGTGCTGCTCGCGGGCGCCACGGCGTCGACGACCGCCGGAGCGACGCTCGCGTCCCAAACGTTCGCCGGAACGTTGGTCGACCAGGGAGTCGCGCCGCTCTCTTCAGCGGCCATGATCAACGCGGGCGCGACGACAATCGATTCATTGCCGCACGGTTCATTCTTCCACGCGACGGCGGGCGCGGCGTACATGAGCTTTGGCGACCGCCTTAAAATCATCCCGTTCGAAGCGTGCGTTGGGCTCTCGAGTACGATCGTGGCGACGCTCCTCTATCTTTCAGGCTTCTGATCCGTTTTCAGAGTCGGTCGTTTTGAGGTCGGCGCAAACCTTCAGCGAGAAAGACGCCCCGTCCTTTGAGAACAGGGCTGGGCGTCTCTGGAACGAAGAACGCCCGCAGGACGAACAGGAGTCGTCGGGCGCCAACGCCCCCTTAGAGAGGTCTTAACCCATTTTGACAGTTCATTTCCTCT
>CACYBR010000276.1 GCA_902772705.1 uncultured Planctomycetota bacterium | reverse complement strand
GGGCTGTACGAAGCGCTGCGCGCCGGCAAGCGCGCATACTACACGACGCCCCTCATCGCGCTGACCGAGCAGAAATACGTCGAAATTCAGAACGCCGCCGTTCGCTGGGGCTTCGACCGCTCCGACGTCGGACTCGTCACGGGCAATCGCCGTGAAAACACCGACGCGAAGATTCTTGTCGTCGTCGCCGAGATTCTCTTTAACCGACTTCTCTCGTCCGACGCGTTCGACGCGTTCGCGAAAAAGAACGAGTCGGCGCCGCGTTCCGAGCCGGTCCAAACGTCGTCCGGCGCCGCTGCCCGCGTGACCGCCGCCGAGCTCAACGCGAAGAAATCGCTCGCCGTTTCGTGGGAAGAGCTCGAAAAGGAGAAGCGCCCCTCCATGTTCGGAGAGGAAAAACCGCAGACGCCCGCGATTCCCGTCGTGCCGATCGTTCCTGAAGACTTTGAGGAAGAGGACGATCTTTATCCGTCGGAATCGCATTTCTCTTTTGACGACGTTTCGGCGGTCGTCATGGACGAGTTCCATCAGTTTTCCGATCCAGAACGCGGCGTCGTCTGGGAATTTGCTCTCGGACTGCTCCCTCCGCACGTTCGCACGCTCCTTATCTCCGCGACCGTCGGCAACGCGTATGAATTTGTCGAATGGTTGCGTCGCACGTCCAACCGCAGGCTTGAACTGGTTCAATCGACGGAGCGCAAGGTTCCGCTCGTGTACGTCTGGGTCGGCGACAAGCTCCTGCCGGAGCAGCTCGAGGAAATGTGTCAGGGCGACGAAGACGCTCGCTATACGCCGGCGCTCGTTTTCTGCTTCAATCGCGACGAATGTTGGGACGTCGCCGAGGTTCTCAAAGGACGCGGCGTCATCGACGACGAACGTCAAAAGCTCGTCGCCGCTGAACTCGAACAATATGATCTCAAGCAGGGAGCCGGTCCCAAGCTCCGTCAACTGCTCCTGCGCGGCGTCGGCGTGCACCATGCGGGAGTCCTGCCAAAATATCGACGGCTCGTCGAGTCGCTCTTCCAGAAAAAACTACTTTCTTTCTGCGTTTGCACGGAGACCCTCGCCGCAGGGATCAACCTGCCCGCGCGCTCTGTCGTCCTACCGACGCTCCTCAAGGGGCCCGCCGGAGACAAGAAGCTCGTCGAATCGAGCGCCGCGCATCAGATCTTCGGACGCGCCGGGCGTCCTCAGTACGACACGACGGGCTACGTCTTCGCGATGGCGCCGGAGGACGACGTCAAAATCGCGCGCGCAAGAGAGAAGTACGACCAGATTCCCGACGACGTCAAGGATCCGAAGCTCCGCGAGATGAAGAAAAAGCTCAAGAAGAAGCTCCCGACGCGCAATCCTCGCGAGCAGTACTGGTCGGAGAAGCAATTCGAGCAGCTTCGCGAGGCGCCCGCGGGCAAGCTCTTCAGCCGCGGACCGCTCCCCTGGCGTATGCTCGCGCACATGATTCAATGCAACTCCGACGTTCGTCCGATCCGCACGCTCGTGACGAATCGACTTGTCGGCCAGAAGAAGCGCGAGATCATGCTGCGCTCGCTCGACCGGTCCCTGCTGACGCTATGGCGCGGCGGCTTCGTTCGCCTCGCGCCTAACCCGGTCCACTACGGAATACCGGCGACCGCCGAGGCGCAGAAGGCGCTCGCCGAACGACGGCGCGACCTCAGGGAGAAGGAACGACGGCGACGACCGTTCGGAGCCGGTATCTTCGACGACGCGGTCCTCAACGACCCGTTCTCCGACGACGCGTTCGATCCGGTCGCGTACAACGCCGCGCTCAAAGAGCTCGATAAGGAAGTCCCGGAGTATCCCCCCGAGCTCGGGGATCTGCCCGAAGGCTTCGACTTCTTCGCCGAGGGGGGCGACCTCTTCACGTACAAACCCGACCCGGCGCAGAACGACGAGCCGGAACCAGAGCGCGAAGGTCCCGAAGACGTTATGCCCGTCCTGACTTTCGGCGGCGCCGCCGCGCCCTCGTCTCAACCCAGCGCGAAGAAGGCGGGGAAGAAGGAAAAGAAAGAAGACGCGCCCAAGTTCGATCTCAACCAGTATTCTGAAGAGATCCGCGACCAAATCGCGACAAGCTATCAGGCGGCGCGCGCCTATCCGACGCCGAAGATCAAAACGCTCGCGGCGCTGCGCGGGGTCAATCCCGTTTACGGGTCGTTCCTCCTCGAACAGCTCGGGCTCGCCGACCGTCCGGAGCGCCTTCAGGCGTTTGAAAGTCTCCTGGAGATTCCCAACACGGTGGCGCGTTATCTTCGGGTTCCTCGTCAGGACGAACTTCCCCGGGGCAAGCTCGCCAGCGAACGCCTCGACAAGGAGCTGCTCCAGCACGGTCTCGCGACGCTTGAGGAGCTCGTCGCGCCGACGGAGGAAGAAGAGCGCGAGCGTCGGGAAGCGCGTCGACATTTCGGGGGCGATCTGGAAGAACGCGTGTACGTTCTCCCCTTTGCGGACAAGCTTCGTCGGCTTTTCGACTTCCAGTATCCCGGGGTGAATTTGCGCGTGACGTCCGTCTGGGCGGCGGGTGATCTTCTCCTCGATTACAAGGGCGACTTCAATAAATACATCGTTTCGAAGAACCTTCAGAAACAGGAAGGGGTCGTCTTCCGTCATCTTCTGCGTCTCATCCTGCTCATTGAGGAATTCATCCCGCTCAAACCGGTGGACGGCGACCCGTTCGAATGGCGTTCCGAACTTCTCGAGCTCGATCGACAACTGATTGAGTGCTGCCGCGTCGTCGACCCGTCGAGCGTCGAAGAGACGCTTCGTTCTTCGAAAAAGACGGACCTCTTGGACCAAAAATAATCCCTCTTCGGAGAGGTGACAACCATTTGTTTTGATCGCCGACCAACGCGTCTCACGCGCGGCGGTCGGCCAACCAGAAAGGCGATAGAATCATGAACCGTTGGATCAAGCGCGCGACCCTGTTCGCGTTCTCCCTCGTCGTCGCCGGCGCCGCGATCAATGACGCGCGCGCCGACGAAGGCATGTGGCTCTTCAGCAATCCCCCCGTCAAGCAAATGAAAGAGAAGTACGGCGTCGACGTTTCGCCTGAGCTTCTCGAACACCTTCAGAAGTCGTGCCTTAAGTTCGCCAACTCCGGCAGCGCTTCGTTCGTTTCCTCCAACGGGCTCATCCTGACGAACCATCACGTCGGGCTCTCCACGGTCGCGGGTCTCTCGACGAAAGAGAACGACCTCGTCGCCAAAGGCTTCTATGCGGAGAACTTTGAAGACGAGCTCAAGTGCCCCGGGCTCAAGCTCGTCTGCCTTCAGGAGATTGTCGACGTGACCGATCAGGTCGCCGCCGCGACAAAAGGCTGCAAGACGGTTGAAGAGACGGAAAAAGCGCGCGCCGACGCGATCAAGAAGATTGAAACGGACGCGAAAGCGGAAAAGGGGCTGCGTTGCGAAGTCGTCCCGATGTATCAGGGCGGTCAGTATCACCTGTACTGCTACAAGGAATTCACCGACGTGCGTCTTGTCTTCACGCCGGAAGAGAGCGTCGGCTTCTTCGGCGGCGACCCGGACAACTTCGGGTATCCGCGGTATAACCTCGACGTCACGATCTTCCGCGCCTACGAAAACGACAAGCCGTATCGTCCGGAGCATTTCCTCCAGTGGAGCGAGAACGGCGCGCAAGACGGCGAATTCGTCCTGGTCGCCGGTCATCCGGCTCGCACGAACCGTTTCAACACGGTCGCCGACCTCCAGTATCAGCGCGACACGTACTATCCCCACATGATGAACAAATATCGTCGTCGCGAGGTTCTCTATCAGACGTTCGCGTCCTATAACGACGAGAACAAACGTCGAATCGCCACGGATCTCTTCAAGATTCAGAACTCGCGCAAGAACCGCGGCGGCATTCTCCTCGGGCAGCAGACGCCGAAGCTCATGCAGGAGAAAATCGACGCGGAAAACGAGCTCCGCAGACTCGCCGCGGAAAAGAAGGTCGTCGACCTTTCCGGCGGCGATCCGTGGGACAACGTCGCCAAAGCGATGAAGGCGTGGGCGCCGTACTACGTGGCGTACGATCTCTTCGAGGGCGGCGAAGCGGTCAACTGCACGGTCATGGGGCGCGCGCGTGCGATCGTCCGCTACGCCTCGGAAGCCGCCAAGCCGGAAGCGGAACGCTCCGCCGGCTATAAGGACGCGGTCCTTGAGGAACGCCGCAAGGAACTCAACGACACGC
>CACYBR010000275.1 GCA_902772705.1 uncultured Planctomycetota bacterium | reverse complement strand
CGATTCCCTCGGCGTCGCATATCAAGTCAAACCAATCGTATCTGGAATTGACGGTTCGACGTCTGTCGAAAAGAGTCCTCTTGGAGGCGCGATAACTGAAATCGAAGCCAAAATTGCTAATCCTGGAACAGACGCTCCCAAAAGTCTGCGCGACAACTTCAAAACCCTTACCGGACAAAGCGTCAAAAAATCAAGGAAGGGCGAGTTAGCCAGCGTTATCTGGCGACATAATCCCAAATCAGAGGAGAGCGTGCAGGACGACGCCGGTTCTGTTTCCTGGTTTTCTGACATTCTTCCGTATCTTCCGAATGGCGCTCCTGTAACGATTACCGTCGAACGCCTTGACGGCGAAGAAGCGAAAATTGAAACAAAGGTTAAACGAGACGGCGATGTTTTCGTCAAGGATCGTGGGTTTTTCTTTGGCGTCGACGCTGTTTATCAGCGTGCCGACAATATGAGCGAAGCGCTTTCTTTTGGCGTGTCCAAGACGATTGAAGCAGCCTCTCAGGTCTTTGTTTTTCTGAAAAATGTCGGTAAAAACGTCTCCGCAAAAGCGTTGGGAGGGCCTGGTCTTATTGTTGGCACTGCGTATCAGGCTGCGGGAAGAAACGACGGCGTTTTCCTCCTCTTCCTGTGCCTCATAAGCGCTAATCTGGCTGTCGTCAACTTCCTTCCGATCCCGGTGCTGGACGGCGGTCACATGGTCTTTTTACTATACGAAGCTATTACAGGTCGCAAGCCGAATGAAAAGATCCAGATAGGCTTGAGCTATATCGGACTTTTCCTGATTCTTGCGCTTATGTTCTGGGTCATTTTCCTCGATATCGTTCGCTATTGTTTCTGACTTGTCAGTCGAACGTGTGAACGAGCACGGAGGTTTAAGCCCGTGCGTTTAGGCGCGCGGGCTTTTTTGGCTTTTGTAATTATTGCTTACCCAGTTTCTTTTGTTTTTGTATTTTATTTGACGGACGTTCGATCATGCTGAAAACCGACGATAGTTCAATTTCTCTCATGCCAATAACGGCGAAATTGGAACTTTGGACTTTTCAGAGCCTGCGACTCCTCGATTATTTCGCCCAACTACTATCATGGGTTTTTGCGGCGGTTGTTTTTCTTGTATTCGTCATTTATGGAAAAAGGGCAGGGTTCTCTGGATGTTTTGTCGCTTTGACTTTCATGTCTGCCGCGTTTCATGTCGTTCGAGAAGCTGTTGTAACATGGGATAGCTACCCGTCCTGGATAGACGTAGAACGTCACGCGACCGAACATCGCGAGGTTTCCACGCCTCTTGCCGTCTCTGCATTGATTCTTACGTTTGCCCTGTTTTTTAGGGGACGGTTGGGCGTGTCAATCTTTTCGTTGTTCTTCTTCATAGCAACAAACAAGTTTATCGTTTATTCCAGTCAAATGAAAGGCGAAGAACTTTTCAGAACATTTCGATCTTTTTTTGAGGCTACCGCAAAGGGGCCCGATTTTGTTAACTCAAAAAGCGAGCAGTTAGTTGCAAATTTGCCTGGCGTTACGCTCTGGAAGGATACGTGGAATGAAAGCGTCCCATCAGAGCTCGAAACCACTGGGTCGGTCTTAATGCGTCAGACAAGGATCAGAACTAATGGGCGAGAAGAGATTAAGGGAGAGGCTCTGATTGAATTTGACGCGGATTCGGACGTCGCATTCCTGAATATTAGCTTTTGCCCTCCTTTTGAGAGCGTCCCGTCCTTTGATTTTGAACAGATTGACGGAGAGGACGCGTCTTTCAAAGTTTCCTTGTTACAACCATTCGGGGTAAGACTGGAAACCAAAAGGATAAACGCTGCGTCAGAGTTGGACGAAGGGGGCGAGACGTCTGTAAAGGTTGCGTTTTACGCGGCTTTCCCACCGATGGGGTAACGAACAGACACGCTATGGTCGGCGCGTCTGGAAGGGCGGACGATTCTCAGAAACAGCCTCTACAGAGAATTGTGGTAAAAGAAAACGAACCATGCTCATGGAGCTTCCTCTCGTTCAGCGCGTTGCATCCAAAACAGGGATGTTGGCGGTTCGGCAACGCCATTTCACAAACAACCTCAAAAGCCGGGTAATCCCCGGCCTTTTATACGGAAAAAAGTTGCCTCCGGCGCTTGGTCACGCCTG
>CACYBR010000274.1 GCA_902772705.1 uncultured Planctomycetota bacterium | reverse complement strand
TTGACGCGCTTGACGCGCGCGTAAAGGATTACGTAGCCTACGCGAACGCGCGTTGGGGCGGCGACGAGAGTTCCCCGATCGCGCAGGAGGCGATTGCGGCGGAGCTTGAGACGGCCGCGTCGAACGGAGACGCGCATGGCGCGATCGAGGCGCTTTCGAAGATTCCGGAAGCGTCGCCGCGGCGCGCGAGTTTGGAATTACGCCTGGGGCAGGCGATGTGGGCCGAGTGGACGCGCCGCAACGCCGAACAGTCGGACGGTATCGCGGACGACGGGGACGACGAGGAGGACGACGAGGTTGATCTCGATTTCATTCTCGAACTCGCGCGCAAATCGCTTTACGACGGTTTGGAACGCAAGATTTCGTCGGACGAAGGCGTTAAGTCGGACGACGCGAGCGCGATATATTCGACGTATCTTCTCGCGCAGGCGTACGCGCAGCAGGGTGATTTTGAGAACGCGGAGAAGTGGCTTGTCCATCCGACGATAGGCGCGCTGAGCGTGGTTAATCGTGTAGGAACCGGCGACGGAGAGCCGGCGCCGTCGTTTGTTGACGAAAACTTTCAGATCGCCGTTCTCGCGCTTGAACTTCGAATAGCGGCGAGCTCGGCGGATCGGCTCGAGGACGCGAAGAAGACGTCGGCGCGGCTGGACGCGCTAGCGTCGTCGTCGCCAGACGCTTCGGCGAAGCTCACGCGCGTCTACCTTTCGCTTGGCAAGCGGTTTGAGGAGCGGCTAAGTTCGCTCAAGAAGCTCGCCGACGCGGGAGACGAATCGAAGCGCGTCGAACTCGACAACACCATGAAGGGATTTGAGACGTTTCTGGACAGCGTTTCCAATCGCGAGGAAGGCAACAGCTACGCGTCGCTGCGGTGGATCGCCGAGTCCTACCTTTCGATCGGCAAGGAACTTCTGGGTAAGGACGGCGCGTCGACTCCGGAATCGGAAGACTATTTTGCCAAGGCGATCGCGGTCTGCAAAAAGCTGGTCGCCAGTATTGACGCGAACCCCAGCTTCGCGCCGTCGGCGGACTCGAAGACGTCGACGCTTCTCAAGGTCTGCGAGATTTTGCGATATCAGGGCAAGTATCCAGTCGCGTACAAGAATCTTCAAGGGATTCTGGCAAAATCGCCGAATAACGTCGACGCGCAGTGGGAGGCGGCGTCTCTTTTAGAGGCGTGGGGCAGAGTCGATCCTGTCAATTACACGAAGTCGATGGCCGGCGATTCGCTCGGGGATCCCCAATCGCGCCTTGTTTGGGGGTGGAACGGACTCATGAAGCGTCTTGCGCCGTCCGTCGGCAAGGACGAACAGTATCGAACGCTTTATTTCGACGCCTGTAAAGCCAAGGTGCGAACGCGTTACAAGTACGTCCAGACGATTAAAGACCCCGAAGAGAAGAAGAAACAGGCTCAGGCCGCAGAGGACGAAGTCAAACGTCTCTGGCAGGTTCATCCTGATTTTAACGGTCCAGACTCTGTAAAATACTTCGACAAGGCGTATCGCGGTTTTCAGAAATTACGCGGCGTTCAAGATCCGAGCGGTCTGAAAGCTTCCGGAGAAAAGCAAGCCCAGAAGGAGTCCGAACCATGATCCAACGTAGCGCGAGGGTCGTCGTTCACGCGGCCGGGATAGGACGAACCGGCGTCGCGGCGCTTGCCGCGGTCGTTTTTAGTCTGTTGATTGCGACGAGCGCCTCGTCCTTTTCCGCCGACGTAGCGCGCTATCTTGTCAAAACGGAGACAGGCGCCTATGAGGAGCGATCGGTCGAAGGGACGATCGTCGGAGTTTCGCCGGACGGCGTGACGATAGAACCGAGTTCTGAAAAGAACGCGCCGGACGAGAATCCGATACCGACCGAACGCGTTGTGTGGCTTCATTTTCAGGACGCGCCGCTGAGCCTTGCCGCCGCGCGTGTTGAGACGGAGATTGGCAATTACGAAGAAGCGCTCGAAAAGCTCGCCGAGATTGAACCGGACGAAATTGATCGGAGCAAGAAGCCGCTGATCGCCGCCGAACTCGACTGGTACAGAGCCTATACGAATCTTCAACTTGCGCTGACGGGCGCGAAACCCTTCAGCGAAGGCGGCAATCTCATGATGAATTTCGTGAAGGAACATTCCGACAGCTACCGGTTTTATGAGGCGAATCAGTTGCTGGGCGCGGCATTTTTCGCGCTGAGCGAGCGTCAGAACAAGAAGAGCGCCGAACAGAATCTCAAGCGAGCGAAGGACGCTTATTCAGCGCTTGAGAAGGCCTCGTCGGAAGAGATTCAGACGCGCGGCCGACTCGGACTGGCGAAAATAGCGTTTAACATCGGCGACCTGGAAGAGGCGAAGTCGCTCTTCAGCGAGGCGGCGCGGCGCGACGACTTTACGCTCGAGTTTTCAGAGGCGCGCATCGGACTCGCGCGCGTCCTGTCGCGTCAGGGTTCGGCAGACGAAGCGACGGCGGTTCTCAACGAGCTGCTTATCGCGACGCCGAACGACGCGACGCAGCGTCAGGCGCGAATCTATAACGCGCTGGGCGACGTCTGCGCCGAATCCGATCGTCCGCAGGAGGCGGTCGTCGCGTACCTGCACGTCGATCTTCTTTACCCAGCGGCGCGGACGGAACGTGTCGCGGCGCTACAGGCTCTTGTGTCGCAGTGGCGTAAGCTTGGTCGCGAGGATCGAGCGCAGGAGACGATCGAGCGATTACGCGAGCGCTTCCATGTTGAGGTTAAAGAAGACAAAGAGTCTCAGACGCAATGACGATTCCAACCTTCGACGTTATAATAAACCAAAGAAAACGATCCGGTCGCCATTCGTTTGAAAACGTCGCGATTGGTCGCGTCGCGTTGACGCGGATATTGTTCGTAACGAGGTGTTGTATGTCCCTTTCAGAACGTTTTTCCCTTTGTCGCGCAGCTCTTGCGTTCATGACGGCGATTGTCGCGAGCGCGGCGTTTCTCTTTTCCAGCGCGGTTGTTAACGCGCAGGACGACTTTAATTTTGGCGAAGAGCCCGCGCCAGCCGCAGCCGCCGCGGCGCCGGCGCCCTCGCCCGCGGCTGGGGACGCGAACGTCGGAGAGCAGACGTCCGGCAATACCGAGGAGGGAGAAACGAAGAAAAGCGACAACTATCTATCGTGGATGTTCCGCTCGCTCGGTTGGTTCTTCTCGATCGTCTTTCTGCTTCTGTCGTTGACGATGGTGGCGCTCATCGTCATCAATATTGTCGCGCTCCGTCGTCAGGCCATCGCGCCGGAAACGCTCGCCGAGCAGTTCGGCCAGTATCTTGACGAGAATAAATTTCAGGAGGCGTACGAACTCGCCAAAGAGGACGAGTCGCTTTTGGGACGCGTCCTCGCCACGGGACTGGCGCGCATGCCTTCGGGATTCGACAAGGCGACGCAGGCGATGGAGGACGTCGAGCAGGAAGAGACGATGCGGCTCGAACATCAGCTTGGGTATCTGGCGCTTATAGGGAATCTTGCGCCGATGATAGGGCTTTTCGGAACGGTCGTAGGCATGATAGCGTCGTTTCAGGCGATCGCGAGCGGCGGCGCGGCGCCGTCGCCTCAGAAGCTCGCGGAAGGAATCGCGACGGCTCTCTTTACGACCGAACTGGGGCTGGCGATCGCGCTTCCGGCGCTCGCCGCGTTCGATATCCTCAAGAATCGTCTTTCGCGATTTGTGCTCGACGTCGCCGTTGTAAGCGATTCCTTCATGGGACGCTTCTCCGACGTTAAGAACGACAAGTGATCCGGAGATTGAGGAAGATTCGATTCTAGTATGAGGACAGACGATTCGCGGCCTGCGTTTGTAAAGAGACAGTCCGACGATTCGTGAGGATAGAAGAGCATGAGAAATAAGCGATCGGTTTCCAGACTGAAGCCGGCAGATCCGAACATGACGCCGATGATTGACGTCGTGTTTCTGCTGATCTCCTTCTTTACGCTCGTCATGAATTTTTCCCAGGCGGAACAGAACGAAGAAGTCACGCTTCCCAAAAGCGAACTTGCGCAGCCTCCGGACGCGGCGCCGCCCGAGATGATCACGCTTCAGGTTCTGGCGGATCATACGATCATCCTGGGCAACCGTAAATGCGGGATCGAAAACGACGATCTTCGTTCGACGTCGCTGAGCGCCGCGATTCATGACGAGCTCGACGTCTTACACACGTTGCGACGCGTTGAGCCGAGGGACGTCGCCATAGTCGTGCGCGGCGACGCGAGCGTCGACGTCGGTTTCGTGCAGAAAACGATCTCCGTCTGTCAGGATCGCGGCGCCGACAATTTCATTTTGCGCGCTCGTCAGGTTCGTGAATGAGTCGTAGCGCGACGCCGGTTTTTCAGTTTCAAGCCAGGGATTCGAAATGGAGTCGCTGGCTTTTTTACTGGTTTGACGCGGAGGTTATAATCGTTTAAATTATTGGAACCGACGGCATTTGGTCGCTATGGGGTAAAGAGCGTAGAGTTTGACGTTAGGGACGTCGTTTTGGGAGGTATAGTTTTTGTAGTTGAAAGCGAGCGAATCGCTCCTTGACCGCAATTGACGTCAGGCGCATTTCCGACCGGAGTTATCGATGATTGTTTGTATACGAGAGTATCCGAGTAAGGACAATTACTCTTTTGACGTAGATATAGACCCTTGGGGGCGCTGCACGATAACCGGCTTTCAAATAACGCCCAAGCTTGTCAAAGAGCTCCAAGTCAAGGGAGAACTCTTAAAATTATCAGTTCCCGCGACTTTGAACGACAACGTTGTTACCCAGATAGCCGACGACGTTTTTAAAAATTGCCAATATCTTGGGAGCGTGAGGCTTCCAGACGCCGTAGGCGACGTCGGCGCCGGAGCTTTTTTTGGATGCGTCAATTTAAGATACGTCACGTTTGGCTCTGATTTGAGATCAATCGGAGATAACGCTTTTTATGGCTGCGCGAATCTCGAGACCGTGGCGTTGCCTCAGACGTTAACACGACTTGGCAACTACGTTTTTGCAAATTGCGTTTCCCTTTACAGAATCATTCCATTGAAGGAAGACGCTTCTTTCCAACCCGACTTCGGCGTTTCTGTTTTTGAAGGTTGTCGTCGTCTGAATCCGGCGACGCTGGATCCGGGATTGCAGGAAGCCTATCGAGCTTCAAACATTGACGAATACCGGATGCGGATGTTGATACCGTCAGGGGCGTTAGAAGTCGTCCGGTCAATTTTTTATGATTTCAATCCGACGTCGGAAAACGCCGACGAAACCGAACAAACGTGGCAAGCGTCCGAAGAATTGGACGACGAATACGATTCAGTTTTCACCGGAAGACAAGACGTAGCTTCCGCGTATAAGCCGTTTTCTTTCAGTCTTGACGACGTCAATTCTTTTTTTATTGACGCCAACTTTGTTTGTAGTCCTCAAACGGAGCATAATCTCTTTTTCTTTAATTCGGTTCCAGACGGCGGTTTTCTGTGCGATTCTCTTCTCGCGCGAGTCAGAATCTCTCGTGGCGTCGTGAAAGTTGGCGCCTGCGCCTTTTCCAATTGCGCCTCATTAAGAGAGGCGATTTTCGAAGAAGGACCGGAAAAGATTGGCGACAAGGCTTTTAAGGGCTGCAACTCCCTCGAGGAGTTGGTATTGCCCAAGTCCCTGAAGGAAATAGGCGCTGAAGCGTTTGCCAACTGTCAGAACCTGAAAAGCGTTTGTTTACCCGGAGATATCAAGATAGCGAAAGACGCGTTTAAAGGTTGTAAAAGCCTGACGACGGTTCGTTATTCAGGCTCTGTCGTCGTAAAGGGGGCGGGAATTGAC
>CACYBR010000273.1 GCA_902772705.1 uncultured Planctomycetota bacterium | reverse complement strand
TTGCGGGCGTAGCTCAGTTGGCAGAGCACGACGTTGCCAATGTCGTTGTCGAGGGTTCGAACCCCTTCGCCCGCTCTTAAGGGGGTTTCTCCTGTTTTGGACATGGGTTTCGTTGGAAGCAGCTTGTTCCGAACATTTGGCCTTGCCTCTTTTTCGAATAGGGCGCGCCTGTGTTTTTCGGGCGTGCTTTTTTTAATGCGCGCCCTTTGCTGGGCTCCATTTCTAACGCCGCGTCAAAGACTGGGAAACGTCGCCGTTTTCGGTCTTTTTTTTTCGCGGTTGCGCGCTGAACATAAAAGATTCTTCTGAACGGTTTTCGTCGTCCCCCTTCGTCTGGCGGTCTCGCCGGCTTTTTTGAGTTAAAAATTCTGCGGCTGGATTGTCGCGCGGTCCGAACGCGCGGCGTCTGAGGCGAGTTCAGGATTATATTCACCCCAGTTTTAACGCAGGGACGCGATCGCTTTCACGTTCCCCACCGCCCTTTAGAATCAGGATCCACAAGCAATGGCAAACGAATTTGACACGAACGAAGAAGTTCGCAAACTGACGCTTAACGTCGACGTTCAGGAAAAAGGCGCCTGCGAGCGCCACATCAAGATCGAAGTCTCTCGCGACGACGTCGATTACTATTTCGACCGGGAATTCGACGAGCTTCAGCAGAATCAGGCGATCCCGGGTTTCCGCGCCGGCAAGGCTCCTCGCAAGATGATCGAGAAGCGTTTCCGCAAGGAAGTCAAGGAGCGCGTCAAGAACGCTCTGATTCTCGACTCTCTCGCTCAGGCGAACGAAGAGCAGAACATAACCGCGATCAGCGAGCCCGATTTCAAACTCGAAGACGTCGTCCTGCCGGATGAAGGCCCCTTCGTTTACGAATATAACGTCGAAGTTCGACCGACCTTCGATATTCCGAACTGGAAAGGTCTCAAGCTTGAAAAGCTCACGCACGAATTCACGTCCGAAGACGTTGACGCCGCGGTTCGTCGTATTCAGACCTCTTATGGTTCCCTTGAGGATAAAGAAGGACCGGCGGCTCCCGGGGATTACATCGTCACGAAGCTGACCTTTGAACTCGACGGCAAGGTTCTTTCTCAGGCCGAGCACGAGACGATTCGTATTCGTCCGACGCTTTCATTCCACGACTGCGCGATCGAAGGGTTTGACAAGCTCGTCGACGGCGTCGTTCCCGGCGACGTGCGCAAGACGAAGCTCACCCTTTCGAACGACGTTGCCGATGAGAATCTTCGCGGCAAGGAAGTGGACGCGACCTTTGATATCCTCGAAGTCAAGAAGCTGATTCTTCCGGAAATCGACTCCGAGTTCCTTCAGTCGCTTGGCGGCTTCGAGAATATGGGCGATTTCCGCGACGTCGTTCTCGAGGAACTCCAGCGCCAGATGGAACACGAGCAGCAGCAGCGCGCTCGTCGTCAGATCGCCGCTCAGTTGACCGTCGACGCGAACTGGGAACTTCCGCCTGAGCTCCTCCGTCGTCAGCAGAGTCGCGAGCTTCAGCGCGCGATCTTCGAACTTCAGCGCAGCGGTTTCTCCGACGAACAGATCGTTCGACAGCTCAACGTTCTCCGTCGCAACGCCGAAGCCTCGACGGCACAGGCTCTCAAGGAGCATTTCATCCTCGAAGCGATCGCCGAAAGCGAAGGCATAACGGACGAGCAGCGCGATTATGATCTCGAAATCATGCTCATGGCGGCTCAGTCTGGCGAATCCCCGCGCCGCATCCGTTCACGCATCGAGAAATCCGGCAACATGGACGTGCTCCGTAACCAGATTATCGAGCGCAAGGTTATCAATAAGATCATGGAATCCGCGAACTTTGTCGAAGTTCCCTATGTCATGGAAGCGATCTCCGAAGAGGCGATCGACCGTCCTGTCAGCGGTCCCGAAAACGAGATCCCGGAAGTCTCCGAAGAAGACGCGCGAGCCGCTAACCGCGAAGCCGCCGAAGGCAAGGAATGAGTTTGAGTTCCTGAACAAATACGGTCTGGATAGACCTGACTGAACAAAAAAGTCTCTGTCGACTTCGTGACGACAGAGACTTTTTTTAATGGTCGGAAAATCCAGCGAGCGCGGTCTGCGACGCGCGGCGATCTTACTTCTTCTGCGCGGGGTTCTTTTCGACCTCGACGAAATCCCAAACGTAATTGAGCTCGTCGTCGATCTTGAGCGTCCGGAACCCGAAGTCATGACGATCGAAGTTCTGCGACGTCGTTTCCGCGTTGAGGATCGGCAGCCCAAGATACTGACGCTCAAGCGTCGTGTGCGTGTGGCCCGCGAGATAGAACGTGGCGTCGTTCGCGATCAGATAGTCGAGATACGTCTTGCGCAGTTCGGTTGGAAAGTTGAAGTACTCGTCCTTTTCTTCGAATTGCTTGACAAAGGGAGGGACGTGCGACGCGACGATTGAGCGAAGACCGGCCGATTTTGCGGACTCGAGCTCGTTGCGGAACCATTCGACCTGAGCGTCGTAGAGCGCCTTCTCGTCGGTCGGACGGCAATATTGCGAGTTGATCGCAATGATCTTCCAGCCGTTGACGACGACCGAGTCGTATTCCTTGCCAAAGACGCCGGTGAAGTTCGTTACGCCCGACGCTTTGAGAGGATCGGGGATATCGTGATTTCCCGGCGCGACCAGAAAGGGAACCTTGAGCGATTTGAGGAGCTCCGGCCAGTCTTTGCCGACTTCCTGCCAGCGATTCGTCATGTCGCCCGCGAAGAGCGCCAGATCCGGTTGAGCGGCGTTGATCAGCTCGATTTCCTTCTTGAGACGGCGTAAATCGTCCGCGTAAGCCTGCTCCGCGCTGTCGGCGATTCCGAAGCCCAGCTGAGGATCGCAGCAGTGAGCGATTGTCAGAACGGGCTTGCCCTTGAGTTCCGCGACTTTGGTCGGACTCGAACCGCCGGTCGTCTCTTGCGCCGCGCGCGCCCAGTTGAAGCCGTCCAGCGCCGCCGCCATGCCGATCGCTTCGAGCGTCGTGAGAAATTCTCGTCTGGTAAACGTTGCCATTTTCGCCTGTTCCTTTCTTTTCATGACGTCTTGTCTGCGTTCGTCTCGGGAAAAAGTTTGAGCAGCGTTTCGGCGAGCGCTTCAAGAGGCAGTCCGACGACGTTCGACTCGCTTCCTGAGAGCAACTCAAGCCAGTCGACGCCGTCCTGATACCCGAACGCGCCCGCCTTTCCTTCCCAGAGTCCTCCGTCAAGGTAACGTTGCAGCTTCTCTTCCGAGAGCGTCTCCATCTTCAGAACGGAGATCTCGACGCGCGAAACGAGCTTCTCGACGTTTGGGCCCGTTTCATAATCCTCGAAATCGACTCGCCAAAGAGCCAGCCCCGTGTCGACCTCATGACGCGAGCCGGACAGTTTTCGCAGCATCCGTTGCGCGTCGTCGCGGTCGTCCGGCTTGCCGAGGATTTCGCCGTTGCAGACGGCGACGGAATCGCACGCAAGGACGAGGTAGGGATCGCCCGCGCTCGCGTTGGAGAAGACGGGATCGACGTCCCAGCGTCCCTGAGAGACCTTGCCGCAGAGCCTTTCCGCAACGTTGCGCGCTTTCGCAATCGCCAGCTGACGCACGTATTCCTGCGGATTGAGCTCGGCGACGGAGACGTTTTCCTCAACGTCGTCGAACGCGGGCAGGATCGCGAAGCGATAACCGTCGCTTTCAAGGAGCGTTCTGCGACGCGGCGAACGACTGCCCAGAACGAGACGAAAATCGGTTTGACTCATGCGCGCCGCCGCTTGTTGGGAGGCGTTGACGTTTGTGGACACGGGTAGCCCTTTCTTTGTCGAGTATAAACAAAAGAAGGGACGCGAACGCCCCTTCCCATTGTCGTTAGTATACAA
Organism: uncultured Planctomycetota bacterium; assembly: GCA_902772705.1. Taxonomy (GTDB): domain Bacteria; phylum Planctomycetota; class Planctomycetia; order Pirellulales; family Thermoguttaceae; genus RUG369. Next base: position 3,888 of record CACYBR010000273.1, on the reverse strand, counting down.
GCGCAGTTTGCCGCAGTCAACGCGCGGCGGCGCTTCTCAATTTTTGTCTTCCTGACCGACTTCCTCCTGATCGGGCTCGGTCAGCTTGAACTCGGAGGAGTTGGCGACCGGTTCGGGCGATAGTTCGTCGGTTCTGGAGACGGCGGGAGCGACGCCGGGCGCAGGTCGGAAATCAACGCGAGGAAGTCCGAAGAAGAAAGGATCGGACTCGGAAGGCTCGCCGTCGGGCTCGCGCGAACCGACGCGCAGGATCGCAAGGGCGCGTCCATGGACGTTCGCCGCGACGACGGGATCGACGCTTTCGGGCACGTCGAAGGTAAGGTTCTCGTTGGAGTCGCTCGCGTCGACGTTTGCGGGGTTTTCCGAGTTTTCGACGAAGATCACGCGGGTGATGAAGTTTCCGCGAAGCGCGAGCGCCAGATCGCGGACAGGAACTTCAATCTCAACAGGGAAATCCCATTCCTTACCTTCAGGAGGATAGAGACGTCCAATGATTTCAAGGGTCGGATAGAGGGCCTGACCCGGATAGGTCGCAATGCCGGAGATCTTAAAACGATAGACGGCGCCGACCTGAAGAGCGAACTCGTTTGACCCGTCGGGAGCGGTCTGAAAGCTTCCGGGCTGAGCGACTTCGACCTTAACGCCTTCGGGAAGCTTCCACTGGACCGGTTGAAGAGGTCCGACGTCGCCGTTGATCGTCTTGAGGGATCCGAGCTGTCCCGTCGGGAGCGACGGGTGATTGATCGGTCTTAGGCCGGGAGACGCGGGATAGGGTTTAGCGGCGGTTCCGCCGCCGGGGACCTGTGCGACAAGCGGCTGGCAAAGGGCGATGAGGACGAGGATCGCGGAAGCGCAGACGGCCTGAGCCAATCCCGAAAAACCAGAGCGTCGGGTTCGACGATTACAGAACATAGCCTGTTCCCTGTCGTTTGAGGCTAAAAAAAGCGAGTCGTTCTATTGCCGACGGTCCGCGCTGCTGTGCGACGTTCGACCAGGTCGAGCGGATAACGACTCGCGACGATAATGAAACGTTAGACCAGCGGTCTTGTCAGTCGGACGTCGACGACGCACGACCGCGTTCAGATCAGTGATTGGTCCATGCGCCTTCCACCTCCGGAACGAGCGTGGACGGAACGGGACGAACGGGCTGAATGAAGGGTTCCGGATCCGGTTCGGGAACGGTCGGAAGCTCGGTCATATTGTTCGGGCTCTGAGGCGCGGGAGTTCCCCAGGCGGGAGCGTTAACGCCAGAGATCGGGATCTGTTCGCCCGGGACGACGGCGGACTCAGACCCAACGTTGTCGGAGCCCTCGATCGCGAGGTCTTTGTTTCCAATCTGAACGACCGCCAGAATAGCGCCGCGGTTCTGGGCTTCGACGATCGGGTCGGCGCCGGCAGGAAGCTGCGTGTTGACGATCGTGTCGACGCCGCCGGCGAGCGCGAGGCTCTGATACTGTCTTGACGGCAGGAAGATGACCTTCGTCACGAAGTTGCCGTTCTGAACCTGATCGAAATCATTTTCGGTGAACTTCACGGGAATCGCGTTGTGATCAAGGTAAGCGCGAGTACGAGGGGTCACGGCGTTGACGGTGAGCGTCGGATAGAGCGTGAGACCTTCGCGGTTCGGGACGTTCGAGATCTTGAGTCGATAGCTGTGAGCGGTCTGGAAGTTCTGGAAGACCGGTTTGGCGTCCTTGCAGACGATGGCGCCGTCAAAAACGCCGAACTGAGTGGTGTTCCATTCAATCTTCATGCCCTCAGAGCCTTTGAACGCGATCTGAGCGACCGCGTATGGCTGAGCCTGACCAAGCACAACCTGATTGGACGCGGGGGCCGCGCCGCGCATCGGACCAGCGCCACAAGCGACGACAACAGTAAGAGCCAGTAATAGCGCCTTGTTACGCATCTGTTTATCTCTCCCTTTCGAGGCGTCAAGTCGAGGATTTCACAAGCGTCCGGCTTCAGGAGAAACGATCCTGAAAAGCTCCGGCGTCGTACGACGCCGGCAATCCGGTCGACGACGAGCTGACGCAAGAATCATCGAAATCGACAAATAAAAATTGAGCTATTGTTGTTATTGTTCCGCAGGACGCGCAGGCGTTCTGTTCTTTTTTTGAACCAAACAGGTTCGACACGCGGGGAGTCGACCGCTCGCCGGTTTGAGTCCAGTATAAGTCCGACCCTGGTATTTTCAACAAAAAACCGGTCGTTTCCGCGGTATATTGCGAGTTCGGCGCCGATAAAATGCGACTCATTGTCTTTGACGTTAAATTGCAAATTACCCGCAGTCCGAACGTTCGCTGAACCTTCTCCGCTACCGTTTCTCTTCGTCCGTGACTTGAGACAAATTGAAGAAAATGAAGCCTCTTCCTGGCAACAAGGTCGAAAAAACTGTTTTATAAAACGATAACGACGAAGACGCCTGTTGTACGAAAAAAACGGATAGAATCGAACGGGACGAAAACGTCGAAAGAATGGAAAAGCTGCGCGCTTCAGCTTGACAAAATCACGGCGACTCCTTATCCTTGCCGCGGCGCATGGACGCGCCGGCGCTCCCTTTGTTCGTTATGGAGGACGTTATGTTGATTTGGACCCCATCCGTGCGACGCGCGATGGTCGCGTTGACGTTGATCACGATCGCGCTCTGGCAGTGCGGAGTTTTCTCCGCAAAGGCGCCTGATGAACTCGAATACGCCGGAAGAGCTATTGCAATGTCGCGCGCCGAAAGGCTGGTCGATAATTCGATCAGATACCTTGAAGAGATTCCGTCCTTTAGCGCCGAGATTGACTTTGAGACATGGCTTTTCGACAAGAAATATTATGGACATGGCCGATATGAAGAGCTTTCCATTTTGCGCGATCAGGACGATTCGGAGCTCAAAGCGCCCCTCGAACGAACCCGTTTCATTCTTCAGGCGGAGATGACCCCGGAGAAGGACGCCGGTCAGGACGCTACGAGCGAAACTCTTGAGATCGCATGCGATTGCGACAAGCGCGCATGGTGGCGTTACAACACGTCCGACAAATCCTCGCCTCTCGGGCGGATCGATATTGAAGAGCTCAAAAATTCTCTCAAGCGTTTAAGCGAGGAAGAAAACGCCTGTTTGCGTGAGAACGGAATCGAGCGGTCCTGCGCCATGAGCGGCATGCCGGGACTGGGCGGCGTTGCGGGCGCCCTCAAACGGATCGCCTCATTCTATCGTTTTGAGCCCGATTTTCAAGAAGTTGTCGCCCCTGGCGACGAAGGAAAGAGCGACGGTTCGCCGAATAAATATTTTAAGGTCGTCGGCGACGCCAGAGCGAGATTCTGGAGCGCCGTTCGCGCCAATCTCAGGAACGGAACCGACGAAGTTCCTCTGTATATCGCCGAAAATTTGCCCGTTCATGTGGAAATTTATTTTTGCATGGTCGACGACGAAATACGGCAGCGACGACCGTTTCCCTGTAAAATCGCCTATTACGCGCCCGTCGACGGCAAAATTGACTCCAAAGCATATCGTCCTCTCTTTGCTATGGAATACTCCTCTATTGTTCGCAACGATCCCACGATCAACGTCGGCGATTTCGATTATTCTCAGCCTGCGCGAAACTATGAGCGTCTGACAAACGATTACGTTAAGACGATAACGCGCTCGCCCGGCGACGTCGCGCCCTAAAACGCTTTTTCTGCTTTCAGGCTCCTCGCACGCCGCGTTCGTGATATAATGACGCGAACGCGGGAGGCGCGCGTTGGGGTAGGACCCCGCGCCGCGCGATCCGTTATGAACAAGGAGACTCTGACATGCCCAATAAAGCAGACGCTCTTTCCGTCTTGAAAATCCTCAAGATGAAGGAATCCGGTGAAAAGATCGCGATGATTACCGCGTACGATTATCCCTCGGCGCAAAT
>CACYBR010000272.1 GCA_902772705.1 uncultured Planctomycetota bacterium | reverse complement strand
GCCGTTTTTAACGATAATAAGGCGTTTTCAAGCGCCCTTTACAGATAAACGCCCGTTTTTTGAGCGCATGACGCCGTCTTTTACAATACGTTTGAAGACGAGTGATTTACCGTAGCTACGGGATTGGCAACAGCAGCTCGATAAGGCGTTTTATGGAAACGTTCTCATGATGATATTTTCGGAAACGGCTCTTGTCAGAGAATACAGTTTTTGAGGTTATGAAGGGAGCGTCTTTAAAAAAGAGCTTCCTTTTACCTTGGGGATATGGACAAAAGGAAAGGAATAAGCAATAATAGAGACTGCCACTTTGCGCACTTCCGGCGACCAAACGATTTGGTTCCGGTTATGCTCAGAGCGCTTTCGTTCGGTGGACGGCCAGACGCGTCTCGGTTTTTCCTTTTTTTCGTTTTCGGAAAAGGGGCGCCGTTGACAGTTTTGCGGTCCGTTCGGAACGCCTGCGGCGCGTTTGTATCTAACAAACACGTCTCCGATTTTTGAAGAACAAGCGCAAACGACCGGTATTATTGTTTATGCATCCTCATGCAGGCGGCGGTACGTCAAGCGTTGTTTTTCGAGTAATGAAAGCGAATCGACGTCTTTTTTAACACTTAACGAGGCGATTCAATGGGAACTGAATCCGACGTCATTGTCGAAACAAAAAACCTTACCAAAACCTATCGAGACTTCTGGGGCCGTCAGAAGGTTCGTGCTCTCAAGGCTCTTGATCTTGAAATTCGCCGCGGAGAGATTTTTGGTCTTCTCGGTCCGAACGGTTCCGGTAAAACGACGACCATCAAGCTGCTTCTGGGACTTCTTTTTCCCACAAGCGGCGAAGTTAATATTCTTGGGCGACCTGCCTCTGACGTTGCGAAAAACGAACGTCTCGGATATCTGCCAGAGGAGTCTTATCTGTATCGTTTTCTGAACGCAGAGGAGACCCTTGATTTCTATGGTCGCCTCTTCAAGATTCCATCCGTCGTACGCCGTCAGCGCGTTGACACGCTTATTCAGATGGTGGGGCTTGAATCCGCGAAAAAACGCCAGTTGCGCGAATATTCCAAGGGTATGACACGTCGTATTGGGTTGGCTCAGGCTCTTATTAACGACCCTGACCTGATCCTTCTGGACGAGCCGACGAGCGGTCTTGATCCGATCGGCACCCGTAATATGAAAGACCTTATTTTGAAGCTCAAGGAACAGGGCAAGACCATTATCATGTCGAGTCACCTCCTTGGCGATGTTCAGGACGTGTGCGATCGCGTCGGAATTCTATATCAGGGCGAACTTAAGGAACTGGGGCGCGTTGACGATCTTTTAAAGGTCGTGGAACAGACTGAAATTCGCGTTTCTGGTCTCAGCGACGACGCTAAGAAGAAAATTGAAAAGGTTATCGAAGAAGATAATTCCAAACTTCTCTTCTGCGGCAACCCGACGACGTCTCTTGAGGATCTTTTCCATGACATTATCGCGGAAAGCGAAGCTCGTCCCGGCAAACGCGTTCGCGGAGGAGATAACGCGAAATGATTCTTGAACATCCAATTCCGCCGTTCCTTGAATGGATTGGACCAGCCGCTCTTAACTGGCTGCTGGCCGTTGTAGCGCTGACCCTCCTCGCGGTGATTATCAGTTTTGTCTTTCTTCTCGTTCGTAAGGGGTGGAAACAAGGCTGTAAAGCGATGGGCGCTTCGGTTTCCGACTCTTGGCAGGATCTGAAGTACTTTTCGTGGAAGCGCTGTTTTGCGATGGCGCTTCTCGCGGTTCGCGAGTCTATTCGTAAGAAGGTCGTTGTTGTCTGCGTCGTCTTCCTTGTTCTGCTCATGTTTGCAGGCTGGTTCCTCGATCCAAGCAGCAAGGATCCAGCGCGTCTTTGCACGTCCTTTGTTTACCAGACGACGACGTATTTGGTCCTTCTTCTGGCATTGTTCCTCAGTTCATTGAGCCTTCCGGGCGACTTCAAAACGAAGACCGTCTACACGATCGTGACAAAACCGGTTCGTTCGAGCGAGATTGTCCTCGGGCGTATTATTGGCATTGGCGCGATTGGCACGGCCATTCTCTTGTTGATGGCCGTTTGTAGCTATTTCTTTGTTTCCAGCACGCTCAAACATACGCACATTCTGGACGATCGTGAGGACTTGACTTACGTAACAGACGCGGATCCAGCCTCTCTGCTTCCGAACGCCGTGATTGCGAAGGGTTATACGCGTCTGGCGAACGGGCATAAGCACATGGTGGAAAAGTATGCCGACGGCAGCTTGCGCGTTATAGAAGAAAACAAGCATACTCACCCGATTGAGCAGGTCGTAGAAGGCGACGTCGTTCGTTATAAGATCGGTCCCGCTCAAGGCGCGATGCAGGCAAAGGTTCCTGTTTACGGTAAGATTAAATTCCGAAACGCCGATGGTTTTGAACGAGAGCAAGGCATCAACGTTGGCGAAGAGTGGGAGTATCGAAGCTACGTCGCCGGCGCCACAGACGAAGCGATTATTTGGACTTTTGACGGCGTCACGCCCAAACGTTTTCCAGACGGTCTTCCCGTCGAAATGACGATCAGCGTTTTCCGTACTCACATGGGCAACATCGAAGCGACGATTATGGGCGCGCTTTACGTTCGTAATCCCGTAACGGGCCTGATCGCTGAAACCCATGTCTTTAACTCTGAAAAGTATACGACGAAGGCGTTGCATGTCCCGGTTGAGATCGATAAATCCAAGGTTAAGACTCGACCGTGGCTTGTCAAGAAGATGAACGACAAGGCGTCCTTCGAGGCGACCCCGACGACCGAGCTTCCGCAGAAGGAGACATACAATCTTTTCGAAGATTTTGTCGTTGATGGCAAGCTCGAGATCTGGCTCCAGTGCCTCGACGCGCAGCAGTATTTTGGCGCGGCCAGTCCCGACCTCTACCTTCGAGTCGCCGACGCGAACGTCTTCTTCAATTTCGTTAAGGGATATCTTGGCGTCTGGCAACAGATGCTGATTCTGATCTCCTTTGGCGTTCTTTTCAGCACGTTCCTTAGCGGTCCTGTTGCGATGGTCTCTACGTTTGGAGTCCTTGTCGCTGGGTTCTGTAAGACGCTTTTCCTTGATATTGCGCACCTTAATGCTCTCGGCGGCGGTCCGATCGAATCGTTTAACCGACTTGTGACCCATGAAAACATGATGGTCGATTTGCCAAACACCTTTTCAACTCATCTTGGACAGGCGTTTGACCACGTCGCCAGCGCGTTCCTGAGCGTTATCGGCCTCGCCTTGCCGTCCTTTAGCGACTTCAACTATTACGCCGATTGCGTCTCCTACGGATACTGTATTCCGTGGAACTCGATCTTCGTACATCTTGTTACGACATTGTCCTTCGTAATTCCGCTCTTCGTGGCCGGATATGTCGTCCTTAGAAATCGGGAGGTGGCTAAGCAATGACGCAACAAACGTTGTTTTATCGAAAGATCGTGTATATTGTCCTTATCGCGATTCTGCTTTACCCGCTTTATCGTCTGGGCAGTCCTTCTCAACGCCAGCAGGACGGTTCAATGTCCAGCGGCGGAGTTCTTGCGGAGCAGCGTTCTGAAGGCGATCTGTCCGAGGCCAATCTTGGGAAAATCGATCCAACTGGAAGCGCCGTCAAACTGGCGACGTTCGGTATGCGCGGCGTTGCGATCTCGTTGCTTTGGAATCGCTCTCGAGAGTATGAGAAGCGAGCCGACTGGGACAACGTTATCGCAACGGCGAACCAGATCATAACCCTTGAGCCACACTTCATTACGATTTGGGACTTTGTTGGTTGGCAGCTCGCTTACAATGCGTCCGCGATGTTTGACGACTACCGTGAACGTTATCGATGGGTCATTCGAGGATTCGAATTTGTCCAGAAAGGCACCGTCTATAACCGTACCGCGCCTAAGCTCTATGTTCGTACCGGATGGACTATTTCCCAGAAGGTTGGCATTGCGGATGAAAAGAAGCAGTATCGCCGTCTTTTCAGGGAAGACGACGAGCTTGCCGCGCGTCAGGCGGAACAGGAAATTTTTGTTTCCAATCGCGACAACTGGTTGCTGGGGCACGCTTTTTATAAGCGTGCAGAAGACCTTTACGAGAACCATAACGGCGATATCGGTAAGGAAACGCGTCTCCTCTTCTTTGGACGCGCTCCTTTGAACCGTATTCGTTATGCGGAGTGGATGAGTATAGACGGTTGTGGCGTCAATAAGACGAATACTCCTGTCTTTGACGAAGAAAACTGCGCGAAGGCGTGGCGTCTCGCTCAGGAAGACTGGGAAGTCTATTCCAACAAGGTCGTGGAGACAACAATTCCCGATAAGATCAATCCTGACAAGTATCGTAAAACTTCGCTTAATACTCAGCGTGAAACTTCACGACAGATAAAGGATTACGAAGATCAACTCGTTTCTTTCCTGCCTGAAGGTGAAACTCGCGAGACGATTGTTTGGGATCGTTGGAATAACGAGCTCGACGATAGACAACGCGCTTCCATGTACGAGAGAGTGTTGGATCCTTTCGACGAGCACGACTATAATCTTGGCAAACAGGGCTTTCCCGCGCGTGTTGTTCACGATTATCTTTCCGGTAAATACGGCGAGCAACCTGAGTGGAAGGACTGGGAGAAGAGTCTTTACGACCTTCGTATGTCCTACGTAGACGACGAGCTTCGGCCCTTGGCTGAGCGTCCTGAACTGCTGATTCCTGACGATGAGTCGAAGAATTATCAGGCCGCTTTTGAGCGTCTCAACGACTGGTATGCGCGCGCGAGTCAGCTTCTTCAGATTACGCCGGAGGTCCTCGCTTCCCGCGTTGTTCCCGACAAGTCGGCCGAGGCGAAGGACATTGTCGGGGAAATTCAGAAACTTTCCGAAGAAGAAAGATTCTCTCGAATGTTCCGCGAAATTATGGGGGCGGACTACCACGAAGCGGAGGTTGCGTTTGAACAGACTCCAGAAGCACGGTCTGCTCGTGAACATCGTCAGGCGGTTCGCGATCGCTACTATGAGGGGCATCCAGAAGAGGCCAATAAGGAGTTCCTTGCCAGCTTCGATTCCTGGGTAGCGCTTCTCAATCGGGAAGATTTCCCCGATCTGAAGTATATGCCCCAGATGGAATCGGAACTTATGGACGAGACGGAGAAGTACCTCATTGTCCTTGAACAGCTCGAAACGGTTTTCCCCAAGGAATATTCGTTCCAGGACGTTATTCGTCGAGACGATCGTATTGTCGCGCGCATGAAGGGCGCTGACAAGGCGGAAAAATTTATCGCGAAAGAGATTGAAAACGGCGACTCGAAGCAGGCGCGCGACGACGCGGAATTCCTTCTGAACGGATGGTCGGCTTACAACGCGGAGAACAAGATTCTTGAACTTGGTCCTCTACCCGAAACGGTCGACGCCGTTTTCAACGCAGCGAAGCTTTGGGTTCTTGCCTGGGAGAGCATGTCTGAAAGCGAGCTCAATCTTGCTAAACAGACAGGCGTCTTCAATAGTTATCCGTGTAAGAGTTTCATCGAGTTTATGATTCAGAAGCGCGACGAAAACTATCAGGAAATTGACAAGCTGGAAGTTGAACGCATGAACGACGTCGACAAGAATCGTGAGTTGCTCGAAAAGGAGATTTCTCTTTGGGCAAAGATTGTTGAAAAGACGCCGGTTCTTAAATACGATAGCAACTCAGAGCTGACTGGTCAGATCCTCAACACGATTCAGGAATACCAGATGGAGCTTCAGAAGAAGGGCGAATCCCTTCCTGACGACTTCCCGCTCAAGGCGTTCCTTTCGCTTTCAGACGGAACCTGACGAAGTCGAGGTTCCTTGAGGGAAGTAAAGACAACAGGTCGCTTTCTCACGCGCGTTTTGCTCTGGATATTTTTCCGTGCTTCTTTATAATACAGTGCGTCGACGTCGTGTACGTCGGCGCATTTTTTATCGGCTCTATTATCATTCTTCTCCTAAGCGTATTTCGGCAGAGCGTACAAGAACGATGTCAATACAGGTAGATCACATTCAACGTCGTGCGACGATACTGGAACGAGCGTTTGAACTTTTTGCGGAAGAAGGTTTTGACGGCGTGACCTATCAGAAAATTGCCAATCGTTGCGGTATTTCCCGAACGTCGATCTATAAGTATTTCAAAGATAAGGATCAGATTTTTATTTATGCGATTAGACTTTCAACCGATAAAACGTCGGAGTCTGTCAGAAAGGTCATCAATCGAACCAATTTGACGATTGACGAAAAGTTGCGCAGGATT
>CACYBR010000271.1 GCA_902772705.1 uncultured Planctomycetota bacterium | reverse complement strand
GTACACCGGCAGTTTGGATGAATCGGAGGACGACGCGCCGAAGCCATATCTTCTCCGCGCCAGATATGCCCGTCGTAAGAAGCGCAGCGCTGGCATGTTGAGACCAGACTCTTGTCCTTTACCTGCCAAATCGCATCGCAGGCTTTGTGGGGAAAGAGGCGTCGTTTTGTTGGCGGTTAGCTTGAATAGAACCTGCGACGACGGACGGGTTGTAGACGTTTTGACGGTTCAAACGTCGGTTTTCCAAGCTCAACTGAAATCTGTCCAAACCAGACGACAATATGATTCGTTATTGCATTTACAACTTATTGATCTTTGCAATACGAACCCTTTAGCGAGGTTATTAAAACCTCCGTTTGTTTATTTTGCAGTTGATTCTTGTATAATTGTTCCGTTGACGAGCGACGAGTCGTCGTTTGAACTTCATGGGAGATAGCAGAAATGAGAACAAAGTTAGTCGCGCCTGTTTTTATTTGCATGATGATTTTTAACGCGGTCGCCGGCGTCTGCGCCGAACCGCAGAATAGCGTTAAGAAAAAGCTCATCGAGCTTGGATGGGACATTCCTACAACCGCCTATTTGCGACAGCATTGGCAGGAAATGGAAGCAACCGCGCCCTTTGACGGGGTCGTCTATGACCTTGTCGCGACGTCGTCAGAAGGAAAAAAATGTTCCAGTCAGAGCTTGTTTTCCCCCGAACCATGGAATCGCGACGATTTTAAAACCTGCGTCGACGATCTCAATTCTTGCCAGTTTACCCGATATAAAAACAACTTCGTCCGCGTCAACTTCCACCCAGCCGGCTTTGCCTGGACAGACGACGACGCATGGCGCACAGTGTGCGAAAAGGTTGCGATCTGCGCCTGGGTCGCCAATCAAACGAACGGCGATCTTTGTTTCGATTTCGAATCTTACGGAGCCGCGCTCTTCAGGTACGACCCCGGAAAGAATCTCAGCTTCGACGAGACACGCGCGCTTGCGCGGAAACGCGGCGCCGAACTTGCGCGCGCCGCTTTCAATGAAAAAGCGGATCTTGTCGTCCTTTGTCTTTGGATGAACTCCATCAACTATCGGTCTGCGCGTCTTTCCAAACCGAACGCGTCGTTACGTGGCGCGGGCTACGGACTGCTTCCAGCCTTCATTGACGGGATGCTCGACGCGGCTCCAACGACAGCGAAATTCATCGAAGGTTGTGAAAACGGGTACTACATGAACGGGATAGAGGAGTATCAACGATCGTCGCTCGACGCCAAACTCGACTCCGGGCCAGGCGTTGCGCTCGTCAGTCCTGAAAACCGCGGCAAATATCGCCAGCTGGTCAGTTCCGGGTTCGGTTTCTATCTCGATATGTATTCCAATCCGGAAGGTTCCACGTACTATCGTGGCCCTGAACCCGGCGAAACGCGTTTCGATCGTCTTCGCGTCAACTTGAAAGCCGCCTGGGATTGCGCCGACGAATATGTATGGGTTTATGGCGAACAGAAAAGATGGTGGGCGCCCGAGAACGGAACGGAGTGGCAATCGTGGGAAGAAGCGTTGCCGGGTCTTAGCGAGTTTCTCCTTGAGCTATCCGATCCTTATAGCGCGGTCGTTAAACTTAGGGAGAAAATTACCAACTCGCCGGACTCGAAGAATCTGATCGTCAACGGTGATTTTTCCCGGGTAAACGCTGCGGCAAACACCGCCGAATCGTGGGGGACCTGGCGTCATGAAGAGTCTCGCGGCAGTTTTCAGGTCAGGGAAGGCGCAGTTGCGATTAAAGGGGACTCCAGCGCGTGCTATATCCAGTCTTTTCCGGCAGAACCGGGCAGGAAGTACCTGATTTCAGGTAGAATCGCCGCGGACGGCGACTCGCTTGGCGCGTTAGTCGCGCGCTGGCAGGACGGGGCCGGACGCTGGGTCGCGGAGTCGTTTGACACGACCATTGAGCCGGAAGAATCGACGCCGGCAGACGCCGACGGTTTTCGCAAGACGATAGGCGCGGTCGTTGTTCCAGCCGACGCGCGCGCGCTTGTCCTTCTGTTGTCGGCGAATTCCAGCGAGCCGGACGAAATCGTCACGTTTAAGGACGTTGAAGCGTATCGCGCCGATTGACCCATTGCCGTCCCAACGATTCTCATGAGAAAATCCCTTGTGTATTTGTCTGCGGAAGAACTCGAGAAGCGATGCCGTTTTGAAACGCTTCGTCGCTCAGGACCGGGCGGTCAAAACCGCAATAAGGTCGAGACGGGCGTGCGCTTTTATCTTGACGAATTCGGTCTTGTCGGAGAAGCGACGGAACGACGCTATCAGGGGGAGAATCGCAAGATTGCGCTCCAGCGTCTCAGACTCGAATTGGCGTTGACGTTCCGGGACGTTCCAGACCTTGACGCCTCGCCGCCTCTTTCGGGCTTTCGATGGTTTGAACGCCTCGTGGGCGGGAAGCTCCGGGTAGCGTCGGACAGTTATGATTATCCGATTCTTGTTGCGGAATTCTTTGACGTTTACGCGGCGACAGGCGAAAACCTTTCGGAGACGTCGTCGGCGCTTCATACAACGTCCAGTCAGATCGTTCGTTTTTTGAGTCAGGCGCCCAAGACGTTGGAGGCTCTCAATTTACTTCGTTCCAAACGCGGACTTTCGCGTCTCAGAGCGTGAGTCCGGGAAAAAGAAAAGCGCGTCCCCCTCCAGTCAGAGAGAGGGACGCGCTTTTCTTTGTGAGACGAAGTCAAACGTCGCTGAGAAACTGCGCGCAGGTTTGAACGATGATATCGGGAGCGCTGGCGCCAGACGTCAGAAGGACGGAGGAGTCAGGCGAGAGTTCGCCCCAGGGAATATCCTCGACCCCGTCGATGAGGACGGCGGGCACGCCAACAGAACGAGCGACGTCGGCAAGATGCTGAGAGTTGGAGCTATTAGGGCTCCCGACAACCAGAACGATATCGTGACCGGGCGCCAATTTTCGCACCGCGTCCTGGCGTAGTTGCGTCGCGTCGCAGATCCCTTCGAGATCAGGTTCCTTGATATTGGGAAACTTTTGCCTCAAGGCCGCGACGACAGCCTCCGCTTCCGTTGTCGCGAGCGTAGTTTGCATGAGGTAAGCGAGCTTTTGCTCAGGGGGAAAGCTCAGCTTGTCGACGTCTTCGAGTCGCGAAATGAGCGTTGACGCATGCGGGGCCTCCCCGAGCGTCCCGACAACCTCGTCGTGTCCAACCATGCCGATGAAGACGATGTGGTAGCCGGAATCGGCCAACTTTCGCATTTGCCGATGCACGTAGTGTACACGAGGACAGGTTGCGTCAATAGTTCGTAGCTTTCGCTGAGCCGCCTGACGACGTATCTCAGGCGAAACGCCGTGAGCGGAAAAGAGCAGGATCGCGTTGTCGGGAACCGAGTCGAGCGAATCGACAAAGACGACGCCGCGACGATTGAAATCGCGAACGACCCAGGAGTTGTGAACGATTTCATGATAGACGTAAACGGGTCCGTTAGCGTCCTTAACGACTTCGTTGAGGATGTTGATCGCGCGGTTTACGCCGGCGCAGAAACCACGCGGTTCGGCTAATGTCAATCTCATTAGACGCTCCTTTCCACGTACAACGCAACAAGAATGAATTTACGGGTTCTTCTGAGGCGAGGGATTGGACGCCAACGCCTCCAAAACAGACTCGGCGACGGAGTCGAGCGCGATTTCTTTCTGACCGCCGGAACGCAGATCTTTGAGATTGGCGACGCCGCGTTGAACTTCGTCGGAACCAATTACGAGCGCGAATCGAATCCCTTTTCTATCGGCGTATTTGAGCTGTGCGCCGAGTTTTTTAGGCTCGGGATAAAGCTCGACGCCGATTCCTTTACGACGGAGATTCGCGGCGATTTCGAAATACTTCGTCGTAAGATTCTCGTCGAAAAGAGGAAGGAAGACGTTGACGGTAGACGACGTTTTTTCGAGCATTCCCAATTCTTCAAGACCGGCGAAAAGCCGATCGAGACCGAGCGAAGCGCCTACGCCGGGAAGCGTTTGCTTCGTATAAAGCTCCGCGAGATTGTCGTAACGACCGCCGCTACAGACGCTGCCAAGCTTTGGCAATTCGGTAAGGAACGATTCATAAATGGCGCCCGTGTAGTAGTCGAGTCCGCGAGCGATCGAGACGTCGACGATGAAACGCTCTTCCGGGACGCCGGCGGCGGCGGTGGCGTCGAGAATTTGGCGCAGTTCATCAACGCCGCGAAGACCGAGCTCGCTGCCCTGAAGGAGCGATTCCAGCTTTTGAAGAATCTCGTCGTTGGAGCCCTGAGCTGCGGCGACGCTAAGGATCGTTCGCGCCTGTTCTTCAGTGGCGCCGGCTGTTTCCGCCATTTCGGCGACAACGGCGTCGGGACCAATTTTGGCGAGTTTGTCGAGCGCGCGCAAGACAGGAGTTGCTTTTTCAACGAGTCCCAGCTTTTCGAGCGCGCCAGTGAGAATTTTGCGGCTGTTAATGTGAATCTGGAATTTTGTAAAGGAGTCGTCCGAACGAGGGTCGACGCGTTCAAGGACGTCGTTGATGACGAGCGCCGTTTCAATGTCGGAGTTGACGCTTGTCGTGCCGATCGTGTCGAAATCGCACTGCATGAATTCACGATAACGACCCGCCTGAGTGTTTTCGCCTCGCCAGACTTTCGCAAGATGGTACCGTTTAAAAGGAACGCCGATTTCCGCAAGGTGTTGGGCGGAGAAGCGCGCGAAAGGAACCGTGAGGTCGAAGCGCATACCGACTTCACGCCCACCGGGATCCTTAAAGCGGTAGAGCTGTTTGTCTGTTTCGTCGCTTCCTTTTCCCATGAGGATTTCAAGGTATTCCAAAACCGGCGTGTCGATAGGGCAGAAGCCGTAGTTACGATAAACCTCGGTGACGCGTGCAATGAGTTTCTCTCGTGGAATCATCGCTTCGGGGAGGAAATCGCGGAACCCTTTCAGCGTACGCGGTTCAATCAGTTTCTTTGTTGGCTTTTTTTCGTCAGACACAGTAATCGCTCAATGGGTTAAAAAGTGAGAATTTGTCCGAACAGCGACGATCAGACGCGCTGATAACGTCATGTCCAGGGAACGAGAGAGCTACATTTCGGCGGCTCGTTTTTCTTCCTCAAGCTGGTCGTAGAACGACACGTATTGATCTCGAGTATCTTTGTCTTTCCTTGCGCCGATCGCGGCCCGAGGATGGACGTTGTGCTGACCGGTTATGATGAACTCCGGATACGGTCCCCACTCGATTTCACGCCGCAACGGAACGATCTGCTGTTCGAGACATTCATACAGGGGCCGCAGGTTGTATTTGTCGGCGTTGACCATGCCGAGCATGAGTTCCATCGGACAGTTGCCGGCGCCGCGTCCGAGACCGCTAAGGGTCGCGTCAAGGCGCGTTGCGCCGCAGCTTGCCGCGACCAGCGTGTTGGCAAACGCCAACTGAAGGTTGTTGTGAGCGTGGACGCCAACTTCCTTGCCGACGGGATTGGCGAACTCGAAGTATTTTTTCGTAAGGTACTCCATTTGGGGCAATGTAATGGAGCCGAAAGAATCGACGATAACGAAAACGGAGGCGGGCGTTCTGGTCAGCCTTTCGAGGATCGAATCGAGAATGGACTCGCTCACCGTCGTCACGGCCATGAGATTGGCGCTGACGTCGTACCCTTTTTCGTAGGCGTCTTCGATCATGGCGATCGCTTCGTCGGTTTGATAATGGTAGAACGCGACGCGGATTAAATCGAGAGGGCTTTGGCTCTTGGGAAGCACGTCCGTTTTCCAGTCGGACTTGGCCGCGTCGATCATGCAACTGAGCTTCATACCAGTCGGATTGTCGCCGACAATCTTTCGGAGATCGTCCTCTTTGCAGAATTTCCATGGACCGTTCTCGTCGGGCGAAAACATCTTACTGGAGTTTTTGTACCCGAGTTCCATGTAGTCGACGCCAGCGGCGATATTCGCCTGATAAAGAGCACGGACGAAGTCAACGGAAAAGTAGTGTCCGTTTATGAGGCCTCCGTCACGAATAGTGCAATCGAGCGCCTTGAGCTTAGGGTTGTTGATTCCCCAGACTGAGTTCATGATTCTACCCTTTGAATGACGAGCTCCTTCAGGGAACGCCGCCCAGGAGCGTTTCGCTCGCACGAAACGCAAAATGATACTGAAACCGTCGCTACTGTTCCGCCGGGAAAACAAAGCCGTGAACAACTGTCCGAACCGACGTTCAAATAGTCTCGGCAACCTGCGTTTTCCCTTGAAAAGTCGCGTGACCCATTCCTAGTCCCAATTTTAATTGGACGGCTTCCGTTGTCAAGTTTTTTGACTCGCACGGTTACCGTGTAAAAACAGACGAACCGCCGATTTTCAGAGCGATAGAACGCGATATTCCGAGGGGGCGTTTACACTTGTCAGGGATTTGGCAGAATATAAGCGCGGAGGGGTTCCCGAAGTCTTGCGAACTATTTGTTATCGACGAGTAAGAGACGCTGTTAGTCGAAAAGAGGTTGCGTTGAAGACGTTTTTTAAGATCGGAAACGTGGTCGTTTCACCGCCGGTTCTTTCGGCGCCGATGGCTGGCTACACGAACTACGCGCATCGTGAGTTGCTTCGTCGACTTGGCGGCGTGGGACTGATTGCGACCGAAATGGTCAGCGCGCGCGCTTTTGTCTGCATGGGCGAGCGTGGCGACGACGAGCCTGAACGACTCTGGGGCGTCAGAGACGAGCCGCGCCCGCTTTCTGTGCAAATTTGGGATAATTGCCCTGAGACGCTCGAAGAATTGGCTGGAAAACTCGCGCACGACTTCCACGTAAGCGTGGTCGATCTCAATTTTGGATGTCCCGCGCCCGCTATTGCGAAACGTTCCGCCAGCGGTTCGTATCTTCTGCGTTATCCAGAGAAGGTCGGCGAGCTCGTCGAACGCGTTGCGCGCGCTTGCGCCCCGACTCCTGCAACCGCCAAGATTCGTCTGGGCGTGACGCGCGACTCGATCAACGCGCGCGACGTCGCGCAAGCGGTCGAAGGAGCGGGCGCCGCCGCGTTGACGGTTCACGGACGAACTGCCAAACAGATGTATTCTGGTTTGGCCGACTGGGACGAGATTGCGAAAATTCGAGACGTTATCAAATCGATTCCTCTCATAGGCAACGGAGATATCAAGACGGCGCAGGAAGCGGTCGCGCGGCTCGAAAATTACCCCGTCGACGGAATCATGATAGGGCGCGCGGGAATCGATCGTCCGTGGATCTTTCGTGAAATCGCGTGTCTTCTCCGAGGCGAAACGCCGCCTCCCGCGCCGACTCCCCGGGAACAACGCGACTTGTTGCTTTCGCACTACGATCTTGTTGTTAAGCGTTTTGGCTCGGAACTCGGCGTAAAGCTTATGCGCAAGATAGCGTGCCATTATTCGAAGGGGTTGCCCGGCGCGCGCGTTTTCCGCGATCGTATTGGACGTATTAAAACAGGCGACGAATTTTTGAAGGTCGTCGCCGAAGATTACTGCGTTGACGATTCTGAAGAACGCGCCTGAAACGACGTGAGATTTCGCGTCCGTTTGAACTGAAATTTTTCCAAAAAACAATAATTTTGGAAAAAAGGGGCTATTGATATTGTTGGGACGTCGTTTTTTCTCTACGATGCCGCTGTGGACTGGGTAAACCGTGTATTTTGACGCGTTTGCCCGGTTCTTTAACGGAAGGCGTCCGTTAATTACCAATAGCCAGCACCAGTAAACGATCGAGTTTTTTTCATGGTTCGCGCAATAATCACGGGAACGGGTTCATACCTGCCGCAACGCGTTGTAACGAACGACGAGTTGGCGGAACGAATGCCGAAGACCTCTGACGAATGGATATATTCCCACACCGGCATTCATGCGCGTCATATCGCGGCGCCAGACGAATCCCCTTCCGATATGGGTATGATTGCTGCTCAGCGCGCGATGGAGCAGGCAGGGGTCGGACCAGACGATCTCGGAATGATCATCGTTAGCACGGCGACGCCAGACTACGCGCCGACGCCTCTTACTTCCTGTATCCTTCAGGAGAGATTAGGGTCGGATCATGCGTCCGCGTTCGATATGAGCGCCGCATGTTGCGGTTTTATCTACAATCTTGAGATTGCCAAGAACTTCTTTTCCAACCCTCATTTCCGCAAGCCGATTCTTCTGGTGGCGACGGAAGCCATGTCGCGTAAGGTCGATTGGAACGATTACCGAACGTGCATTCTTTTTGGCGACGGCGCAGGCGCGGTAGTCGTCCAGCCGGAAGACGTCGACGACGAAGAATCCAGCGGGATCGTCGACTCGGTTATGATGGCAGACGGACGTTCTGGCAAGTACCTTCTTCTCGAGGGCGGGTGTCGCTCGGCCGACTCGCTCAATCATCCTCAAGCGCACATTCTTCAGATGGGCGGTCAGCAGGTTTATTCCTTCGCCGTTAAGGCGATTGTCGAGGTGGTCAATACGTTGATGGCGCGCAATAAACTCACGATGGACGAGGTTACGCGTATTATTCCTCATCAGGCGAATTACCGCATCATCAAATCAGCGGGCGGTCGTCTTGGATTTGAGAACGACGACAAGTTCTATATCAATCTCGAACTGGTCGCGAACACCGCGTCGGCGTCGATTCCAATCGCGCTCGATGAAATGAACCGTAGCGGTCAGCTTAAACGCGGCGACAAGCTTCTGCTTGCCGGGTTCGGCGCCGGTTTGACCTATGGCGGCAACTACCTTATCTGGTAGCGCCGAAGGATAGAAAAACGGAAATTAGGGGCTCGCATGCGGTCGTTCGCACGCGGGCCTTTTTGTTAACATGACGAGGTTGACGAGCATTATCTCTTGTAGCTTCTAAAAGAACCGTGTCAAATAACGAACTTTTCTTTGGCGCAGACTTCTAATTGTCAGTTAAATTTGGTGGAAAACGACGCCCTTGAGACGTAAACGTCGTCCGAGCTTGTCTCCAGCGGCGATTGCGTTAGAATGACGTCCAACGACGAATTAGCTCAACAAATCAATCATTCAGAAAGACGTTAAAGATGAAAACTTCGTTATTGACGGGCGCGACGGGTCAAGACGGTTCCTATCTCGTCAGAAAATTGCTCTCCGAAAGACGTCGAGTATGCGCGATGGTCCGTCGTTCGTCGACGTCTAATATGAGTCGTCTTAACGACTTGACGCAGGGCGTTCAACCGAACGGTTCCGAACTGATCTATGTGACAGGCGACCTGACCGATACTGCAAGTCTGGCGCGAATCGTTTCTGAATATGAGCCGGACGAGGTTTATAACCTTGCGGCGCAATCCGACGTGCGTGTTTCTTTTGACGTTCCGGAGTACACGGGCGAGGTTGACGCGTTGGGAACGTTGCGGTTGCTGGAGGGAATTCGCCGTGCGGGACTGGCTGAAAAGACCCGTTTTTATCAGGCGTCCACGTCGGAGCTTTTTGGCGACGTCAGGGAAAAACCTCAACGCGAAACGACGCCGTTCGCGCCGCGCAGTCCCTACGCGATTGCAAAGCTGTATGCGTACTGGACGACCGTCAACTATCGCGAAGCCTACGGAATGTTCGCCTGCAACGGCGTCCTGTTTAATCATGAGAGTCCAAAGCGCGGCGAGAATTTTGTTACCCGGAAGATTACGCTTGGCGCGGCGAGAATCAAGTCGGGGCTACAGGACGCGCTTCGTATGGGCAATATCGATTCACGGCGCGATTGGGGTCATGCGGAAGATTACGTTGAAGGGATGTATCTTATGCTTCAGCAGGACCAGCCGGACGATTACGTCCTTGCGACCGGCGTTCAACATTCGGTACGCGAGTTCCTTGAGATTGTTTTTAAAGAGCTTGACTACGAATTGGTTTGGACGGGAAAAGGAATCGACGAGAAGGGAGTCGACCGTAAATCAGGAAAAACGCTTGTCGAGATTGACCCCTATTTTTTCCGTCCGGCGGAAGTCAATTATCTTTGCGGCGATTCTTCCAAGGCTCGCGAGAAGCTCGGCTGGACTCCCAAACATTCGTTTGAAGATCTTGTGAGGGACATGCTTGAACATGATATCAAGGTCGTCGAGCAAGAGAAAAAGAGGGGAAGCTCGCAGAGCTTTCGCCAGTATTGAGAGGGACTTGAAGATGGAAGATTCTCAGGAGAGATCGCGACGTGTTCGTCTTTTAAGCTGGGTAGTCGGCCTTTCATGCCTCTTCATGTTTTTTGCGCTTCTTTTTACGCTCGCGGGCGTTTTACTTTCGCAGCGAGAAGGAACGCGTCGTGAACGCTGCGAGTATAATCTTGCGCAGCTGTACCGAGCGACGAGCGAGTATGTCGATTCGTGCGGTTCCTATCCGCCGGCGTTTTCACGCGATTCCGACGGACGGAAGCTTCATTCCTGGCGAGTTTTGCTCTTGCCGTATCTTGGAGAGAGCGAGCTTTACGCGCAGATTCGACTGGACGAGCCGTGGGACAGCGAATGGAACTCTCAATTCTGGTCTCAAACGCCGCTGGTTTATCGTTGCGCTTCCATGCCCGATCATAGCGGCAAAGGGTTTCAGGGTACGACCTCTGATGAAAAGTGCGCCTTTTCCTGCGTCGTAGGAGACAATACACTTTTTCCTTCGGACGGCTCGTCTCTGGCTCCTGACCTTGTCGTCGACGGTTCTTCCAATACGATCATGTACGTTGAACGCAAATCTCCCTGCAACTGGATGGATCCAGACGCCGATCTGACGAAAGAACATGTGGTTGCCGAAAATGGCAAGCCTGTTGCCGAACGCGTTGATTTTGGTTCGTGGCATGGTTCAGGCGAGAACGTTCTCTTGTGCGACGGTTCAACGCGTTTCCTTTCGGAAAAAATCGACGATTCCGTCCTTGAACTCCTTTTGGGAGTCGACGATTCCGCCGCAGAAGAAACGGCGACCGAGAGTTC
>CACYBR010000270.1 GCA_902772705.1 uncultured Planctomycetota bacterium | reverse complement strand
TTTTTTGTTGTCGACCGGTTATACTGACGGAAAAGGAGGAACCGTCGATCATGTATATTCAGAGGAAGATAGAGAGTCGGCTACGGTATCTTTCCCAACGTTTTCCGATCGTCGTCGTTGGCGGCGCGCGTCAGACGGGCAAGACGACGCTTGTTAAAGAGACGTTTCCCGATAGAACCAGGGTCAACTACGTCACGCTCGACTATCCGAAGCTCCGCGAGCTCGCGCGAACCGATCCCGAGCTTTTTTTACAGAGCCATCCCACGCCGGTCGTTATCGATGAAATCCAGAATGCGCCCGAACTTCTGCCGTATATCAAGATAAGGGTCGACGAAAACCGAACGCCGGGTCAGTATTATCTGACCGGTTCGCAAATGTTCCGGCCAATGAAGGGCGTGAGCGAGTCGCTCGCGGGTCGGGTCGGGCTCCTTTCGCTGTATGGTCTGAGCCGCGCGGAGATCGCAGGAACGTCGGAAACGCCTTTTCTTCCGTGCAAGCGTTTCGTCGAACGTTCGCCGGAGACGGTCGTAAGCGTTTTTGAAAAGATCTATCGCGGCGCCATGCCGCAGATGGTCGTCGATCCAGAGCTCACGCCGGACGCTTATTACGGAGAATATACGCAAACCTATCTGGAGCGCGACGTTCGCGAGCTGCTGGAGGTCCGTAACCTTTCGGCGTTCCAGCGATTCCTTTCCTGCGCGGCGGCGAGGACGGGCCAGGAGTTGAATCTGAGCGATCTCGGCCGCGACGTTGGGATCGATTCCAAAACCGCCGATCGCTGGCTTTCCGTCCTCGCAGCGTCGGGGCTGATCTTTCTGCTCCCTCCTTATTCCCGCAATACGATCAAGAGAATCGTCAAGCGTCCGAAATTATACTTTATGGACGCCGGACTCGCATGCTATCTCAGTCTCTGGAACGATCCGAAGACGCTGGAACGCTCCGCAATGGCGGGCGCGTTCTTTGAAACGTACGTCGTCTCGGAAATCGTCAAACAGTATTCAAACGCCGGAATCGACGTCCGGGGACGATTCTCCTACTATCGCGACAACAACGGCCGCGAGATCGACCTCATCATTGCGGAAAACGGAACCCTCTATCCGGTCGAGATCAAAAAGACCGCCGAGCCCGGAAAAGACGCGATCAGAAACTTCGACGTTCTCGACGACATGCCGGACAGGCGAGGCCCCGGCGCCGTGATATGCCTCTCGCCGATCCCCTACCCGATCGACGACGCCAACATGGCGGTCCCAATCGGCGCGATCTAAACTCACGCGCAGCCCGGTCCCGCAGGTCAGCGCATGCTCCACAGATAAAAGTCGATCTTTTTAGTCGCGGAAATCCACGAATAATCAGGCATAAGCCTGTCGAAGCTCCTGACGCAGCGTCGCGCGTTGGGCGTCGTGAGGTACGAGGCGTACCAGCCCTCAATCTGGTCGTACGCGTCGGCGATTCCCGTCAGAGGCGCGTCTTTGTTTTTGTCCGGAACGGCGATCCCGAGATTGATCAGCGCGTATTTGTCCCAGATCGGCTTGTCCGCGTCGAGCGTCGCGAGCATTTTACTTGCAAAGGACGCCTCGACGCGACCCGTCTTATCATACAGCGCCGTCACAATCTCTTCAAAGGTCGGACGCGCGTCTCTCACGCGTTGGAAAAGCGCGTAAAACGCGTCGCGCCACGTTTCGTTGCGACGCACCCGATAGAATCCGTTGAAAAGCCGCTGAAAATCGCGATCCTTCGAAACGTCGACGTTGGGAAACCTCCGCATGATCGCCGCGTATCGGTCCAGCCCGAAGCCCAGCGCGAGCCGTTGCTGAATCGCCGCGTCCGGATTGATCATGATCGCGCGACGCCCTGTTCGCGACTCGGCGTCGCGGTCCTTGCGCGTTTTCATCGTGTCTCTCCTCCGATTCGACACGCGTCGGAACGCGTATTGAATCGAGCGTCCTGCGCGTCATACGCTCTTTCCGAGTTCATAGGCTTTCCCCATGAACGGGCTTTCCCGGGTCATGTCAGGCGTTCCGCAGCCCTTTCCGAGAACCGTTCCCTGATCCTGAAACGCCACATAATCGCATAGCTGACGGTAAAACGCTTCGACGACGGCAAAGACCGTGTCTGAACTGTCCCACGCCGCGCTGATGAGCGCGGTCTTCTTCTTCATCGACGTCAGCTCGTCGTTATAGCTGTAGAAACGGTCTACGACGGTCTTGAGCTGAGCAGGCCAGTTGAAATAATAGACCGGCATGACAAACACGATCATGTCCGTTCCCTTAATCAGCCCCTTGAGCGTCGTTTCGTAATCGTCCTTCTGGACGCAGGGACCGTTCATACCGCAGCGACCGCAACCAATACATGGTCGGATATTCGCACGAAACACGTCAAACTCGACGATCTCGTGCCCGTTCTCCGTCGCTCCGCGAATGAATTCGTCCGCCAGCATGTTGGAAGAACCTTTTTTATTGCCGCTGCTCTTCAGAACCAGTATCTTCATTTCGCGTTCCTCACTTTCTGGTAAAAAATCGTCTCCGGCCGCGACGAATCGCGCGCCTCGGAATTATTAATCGTTTCGCGCGTCTCCGTCCGCGCTTCTGATATTGCCCAGCGCGATATTCTTTCTGATAATCTCGTCGATCACGTCGAAAAGCTTCTCCGAGCCTTCCTTTGTTTTGCGTTGACGGCGATAGATTTTCTCTTCGGTCACGTCGTGGACGCGCCAGTCTTTGCCGCCGTTGTGGTCGTTGAGCATGAGCGGCTGGAGGTTGTCCATCGCGTGGGCGAACTTCGCTTCCGGCGTCGCGTTGGCCTCGAATTCGTCAAAGAGCGCGATCAGCTCCTTTTTCTGGTCCTCGGGCAGGATCGAGAAGATCCGTTCCTTCGCGGCGTCCTCGCGCGCTTTCTGAGTCGCGAGCCCCTGCGCGTCGTACGCGTACGTGTCGCCCGCGTCGATCTCGACGACGTCGTGGATCAGGCACATCAGGATCACGCGCGCAATATCGATCGGCGCGTTGGAGTACTCGCGGAGAATATACGCCATGATCGCCATATGCCACGCGTGTTCCGCGTCGTTCTCCTGACGCGCGTAGCCCGAAATATGCGTCTGCCGAAGAATCGTCTTCTCTTTGTCCAGCTCCAGCGCAAAGGCGAGCTGGGCGCGTAGTCTCTCGTCCATTGAACGCAAACCTCCTCGCCCATATTGTACCCGGCGCCGCGTTCGCGCTCAATCGTCAGCTCCCGTTTTTTTCGAGCCGCCCCCCACGTCGCCGGCATGAAACAAAAGGACCCGACTCCCAGTGGAATCGGGTCTTCTCATTTCCAGACGAGCGCTGGTAATACTCGGGCGTCGGCGCTCACATGACGGGCGTGTCGCTCTTCGGCTCGGCCTTCCACAGTCCGTGGAGATTGCAGTATTCGTAAACGGCGACGAGCTTCTCCCCCTCCGCCAGCACGAATTCGGCGCGTGGGACGTCTCCCGGCTTAAGGGCGCGACGCTGCGTCGTATTCGTCGACTTGATCGCGATCCATTCGATATAATGCTCCGGGAGCGACGGATGCTCGACCTCGCCGACCTTGACGATCACCTTGTTTCCGTCGACGGCAAAGACGGGCACGTGCTTCTCATGCGCGCCGTCGGTCACGCTCGGATCCAGCAACTTCATCGGCTGATCGCAACATGTCTGAACGCCGACGCCGTTTTTGAGCTCTTCGCTGGTCCGCTTGCAGATTTCACATTTATAGATATTCATCGATTGTCTCCTTGTCTTCGCATCGTTGTCGACGGATTGGGGCGACGTAACGTTCCGTCGTCCGCCGATTAGGAAAGCGCCTGCCGTTATGGAGCCGCGACGGCTCATGAACGACGAGCGCGAGCCTTACCAACGCGCGTAAAAGCTCTTGGCCAACGGAACGAACGCCGGGTCCGGCGTTGGGAATATAGACGCGCCGTCTGTAGCGAGCGCTCATGACGAGCTCTCGCGTCGGACACGCTCCACGCGTCAGGATCTATTTTAACATTTTCATACCTGAAATTGTAGACAAAAAAAGTCCGGCCCGGCTCATTTTTAAGCCGGGTCGAACTCATGATTACACCCGTCGCTACGAAAAGTCATAGACGAGAAGATTATACCCAAATTCACCGAGGAGCGCCCTGCAGTTCGAACAGGCAGAGGAGATTGAGTAAATCTCTGACGGGAGCCGAACCTAATCAACATTAAAGCTGTCGCTTCAGTCGCCTCACCCCTAACGCGCTACAGTATACCCTATCGACGTTATCCATCTATCACGATTGTCTTTAAATTTTATCACAATCGTCCCACATAAGAGCCTCGCTCGTCGTCCGTCTGTCGACGTCAAAGGACTGACTTTTTCCTGGAAGAATCGTCGTTCTGGCGCCGTGTCCATCGCGTTTCTAACGGGACGCCCCTTTTCAAAGTCTATCGGCGACGGTATGATACATAGGAGTTGGGGTAGTGATAATTAGTTGAGTTCAGGTAACCGAGCAAGCTTGACCGACCGCGTCGGATCGCGTCGTGATCCTTTCAGGATTGCGTGGTTTCCGTGCGAAGTTGGGGATGTAATATAATATGACTCGTCGGAACAGGGGGCAGAAACATGACCGATTCATATTATCCGGCCAATCTTTATCGCGTTGTCCGCAGCAACGGACTATTCGATTTGAAGTATAATTTTCCGGGAATGCCCTTCTACTTTCACGAAGAGCGTCTTGAACTCTTTCCCGAGATGTGCACGCCTCCTTTCTGGTGCGAAGACCTTGAAACGATCTACATTAAGACGGGCCACGTCAACGTAATCGTCAACGGCGAAGCGACTCCCGTCAACGCGGGAGAACTGATCGTCGTCACGCCGGGCTGCGTCCACTATATCGCGACCGCCGACAACGAACCTTGCACGTTCTATATCGGCATCATGAACGAGGAACTCTTTGTCAATACGGGAGTTCTCCAGACGAACTTTATCCAGCCGCTCTTCCATTCGCTGAGCCCCAGTTACGCCGTGTATCGCAAAACGGCGGCGGAACATTCTCAAATGATCGATTTGCTGCGCCGCATCGAGCGGCTGTCGACCCAGCTTGAGCCCGCCTACGAACTCCAGTGCGTCGCCCTGTGTCACGAATATCTCTATTATCTTTGGCACGAGCTGCGAGACGCGCTCTTCTTTCCAACGCCGCGCGACGATTTCGAAGCCAACTCGTTCCGTCGGATCCTCGTTCATATCCACGATAATTACGACCGAAAAATCACCATCCAAAAGCTTTGCGCGGTCGGCGACGTTTCGCGCAATCGTTGTTTCGAACTCTTCGAAAAGTACACCGGCGTCACGCCGTCGCGGTACATTATGAACTATCGCCTCGAATGCGCGAAAGAGCTTTTGAAGAACAGCGTCAAGTCGATCTCCGAAATCGCGCTCTCCTGCGGGTTTGCCCACCAGTCTCATTTCGGACGACACTTCCTGAATCGCTTCGGCGTAACGCCGCGACATTATCGCAATCGTCCCGTCGAGAATTGACAGAAGGAACCGCGCCAACTCAATCGAGCCGCGTCGCTCTTCCTTTCCCCTAAAATAGAAAAGGCTCCCTCCGAAATCTGTTCAGAGAAAGCCTTTCCTAACCGGTCGTCACCCGGAGATTATCTCAACGGCACGTCGTTGCTCTGGCGCGCTCGCCGAACCTTCGGTCATTGGTTCTTGCGTCGCGCCATGCGCGCCTGGCGGACCGCAGACTGAGCGCTGTTCATACGATGGCGCATATCGCCGGCAAAATCTTCGTTACTGAGCGCGGCGCGGTCGGCGGCGTCGGCGATCCCCATGTCCTGGCCAACCGCGTCGACGTCGATATTGGACGCGAGGAAGAGAAACTTCCAGCTGTAGACCTTCGACTGCGTCTCGATTCGCTTGCGCACGTCGGCGAGCTTGAACTTTTTGCTCGCGTTCTCATAGCCGTCGGTCACGATCACGACGAGAACGTCCTCTGGTCGTTCGGATTCCGGCAACGCCGCAAACTGGCGACCGAGCTCGTCGACGCCGACGCAAATCGCGTCGTAGAGCGCCGTGCAACCGCCGCATTGATACAGATCCGGCTTGTACGTCGTCAGCGCGCCGCAGTGAATGATGTGCTTGACGACGTCGTCGAACTGCCACGCGTCGAGCAGAATCGTTTCGTCGGGCGTCTTCGCGGCAAGCTGGTCGCGCGCGAACGCGCGAAGAGAGCCCTTAATGTCATTCTCGATGCGAGACATCGAGCCCGAAGCGTCAAGAATGAGACCAATGTGCGTGTATCCGTCTTTCATGTGTTTTCTCCTGAGGGCTCCCGACGCTTTCGCCGGGAATCGTTAAATGTAAATCGATGAAAAAGCTATCGTCGCCGCGGTCGGCGCGAGGCGCGTTCGACCGCGTTTCGTCTGTCATTTTGGACGGTTGCGGTCGTTGCGGCGCTCGCGGCGTTCCCTACGAACACGATCCTGCATGGAGCGCATCTCGCACGCCATCTCCTCCACAAAACATGCGGGCTCAAGCGCGACTCGATCCTTGATTCCCAGCTCTTCGCCAACCTCTTCGACGTCGATATTCGACGCAAGGAAGACAAACTTCCAGTTGTAGACCTTCGTCTGACGATCGATCCGTTCCCTGACGTCGGCGGGTCCGAACATGCGACTCGCGTTCTCGTAGCCGTCGGTCGCAATCACAAAGACCACGTCTTCCGGACGCTCCTCTTCCGGCATGGCGGCAAACTGTCGCCCCAATTCGTCGATCGCGACGCAAATGGCGTCGTAAAGCGCCGTGCTACCGCCGCAGCGGTATCCCGATGGATCGTACGTCTCCAGCGGCGCGTTGCAAACGAAGTGGTCGACGGAATTGCTAAACTGCCACGCGTCGAGCGAAATCGTCTCGTCCGGTTCCTTAAGCGCAAGCTGTTCCTTTGCAAAGCTCCTGAGCGAGCCTCTGATATCGTCCGCGATATCGTCCATCGAGCCCGATGCGTCCAAAACAAGTCCGACGTGCGTGTATCCGTCTTTCATGGAACGTTCTCCTGTTAAACGCGTCTCTGGTCGACAAATCGTCGACGTCTGCGACTTAATGCGCCCGTCAAACTCATGTACGACGGGCAAAAAACACCGCCATGAGGATGGAATGAGCCCCGGATCGCGAATCCACGCGCGACCCGGGAAGCTCGTCCTGCGGAGATCGTCGGTCGACAATCCCGCCCCCCTTGCCTGTATACGAGAAATGGAAAACCGTCGCGCAAACGGCGCGAACAAACGTTTGTTTTATATCCAACGCTCCGAAGCTAAAAAGCACGGAGACGAGCGCTCTTTTAGGAAGGACTGAAATCAGTTTGTTTTCCTCATGCCCTTCATTTAAGATATATATATTATCGTCCCCAAAACGATTTTGTCAACTTTAGCCCGGACGTCAAACATACCGTCTGAAAAAATTTTTTTTCAGACGTTTCGCTCGGGGTTTTCCCGACTACGAATGAAATCGCCCTGTCCGGTCGTCGTCAGAAACGCTCTTTAGTCGCGTTCTCCGTTTCGCAAAGTCCGTATTTTCCCGAGTCTGTTTTTAAAAAAAATTTTTTTAGCGAGGTCCCCAATTTCCGCGTTCGCGTTTTGGTTACTACAACGTCTTGCCAGAACGCGGGTTAGAGAGAACCGTCCTTTTCATGTTCCAGACAATATTTCAGAAGCGCGTCGCATCCGAGGTTCACTTCGCGCCAGGTCTGGTCGAAATCGCCATGATACCACGGGTCGCTTATTTCTCCGCCCTCGTCGGTAAAGTCGAGCAGCAGCCTGACCTTTCCGTCCTTGTCGCCGCCGGTCATCCTCCGCATATTCCAGAGGTTCTCGGAATCCATCCCGACGAGCAGATCGTAATGCTGATAATCCGCTTTCGTGAGCTGGCGCGCGCGCTTACCGGAACAGTCGATTCCGTTGCGTGCGAGGATACGACGCGTTCCCGGGTAGACCGGCTCGCCAAGCTCCTCCGTGCTCGTCGCCGCCGACGCGATCTCAAACCACTCCGCGACGCCCGCGTCCGCAACCTTGCGCTTCATCACAAACTCCGCCATCGGACTGCGACAGATATTGCCGTGGCAGACAAACAGAATAGCGATCTTCTTCATGAAAGTCCTTTCCCCCAGTTGACGCAAGGCGCCACAACGCGTCGACGCCGTCGCTCGTCCCATTCTACCACAAACGAGAAAAAAAACACCGCCCGACGCCGCCGAGTCGCGAACTCACTCTCATGACGCGTCGC
>CACYBR010000269.1 GCA_902772705.1 uncultured Planctomycetota bacterium | reverse complement strand
CAAAATTATAGTGTGTTGTAAAATACGCCACTCTTGCATTACCAATTTGTAAAATATCGTTCAGACCGAAGTCTGACAGCTCTGTCGAAGGTCTCCCTCGTGAAGAGCTTGCCGTCCGCAGACGACTTGTGAAAATATAGCCCCGCTTTTCCATTCGTCAAGCGGTCTGGCGAAAATTTTCTAAAAATTCTGTATCAGAGCTACTTTTTTTGAGCGCTTGCCCAGAGCTATTTCATGGTTATACTTTTTTCCGGGAAGTTTCAAAATCGTTTCGGAGTCATCACAAAATGCCTGAAATCAACGCTGGAATTAAAACAGAAGTGCTCATTCTCAGAAATCCCTTGTACTACAAGGTCGCCGCTCCTGAAGCCTTCGAAATCATGATCAAGGACGGTTCATGGTTGCCGCTTGTTTTCGGCGTGCTTCGTGCGGTTGTTGATCGACATTTCTTTGAACTGTGCGAACTGAACTGGGATTACATTAACGTAGAGTCCAAAGCGCCTGAAGACTACGTCAACTACAAATCCTGCTACAGTAAAAACCTCAACGCCGAGCAAACGGCGTTCGTACAGAGCGTCGCCGACGAAATCGAGAGCGAGCTGGCGGTCGCGGCCCGTGAAACGCTGGCGTCCCGCGAAAGCCAGGACGAGCTTGAATAAAAAACGCTGGAACGAGATCGGTCGTTCCAGCGTTTTTCATTCTCCGCGCGTCTTTCCGTCAATATCCCTGAACCTGAACGTTCGAAAAAGCGTTGTTGTTTTGATCGGGAATTTCAATTTCGCCACGTTTTCCCCCGCTCGCCGTCCCAAGTCCCCGACGCGACCGTGTAAAACCCTGGTCTTCTTGTTCCGGAACGACGGTCACAGGCGCGACGTCTTCCGGCAATCTCGCAACCTTTACAGGCTCAGGCTCGGGTTCGGGACCCAAAGAATCGTTTTCCACGCCAGTCGAAGACAGCTCAGAATTAACGACGATACAATCGTCGTCGGGAGCGACGTCCTCGACGGACTCTTCCCTGCGCGCGTCCTCCTCGTTTTCCACAACGCCAGGACTCTGAACGATTCCAGGCCGGACGTCCAGAGTTTGCGATCGTTCAATATCGCGCCATTTCGCAAACCCGTTAACGCACCCGGCGACAATAATCAATCCCAGACACCCCTTGATCCCCAACCCCAGAACCCGTCGCGCCGGTTTCTGGGAATTGATCTTTAATTGGACTTCATTCTCCCGAAGAGTTCTGCGGTCGCTCGCGCCGGTTCTTGGCTTTGTTCCCTTATCGCGGTTGACTTCAACGTCAATTGACGGACCGCGGGAACGAGAAGTTAAGTATTCTGCGTCATAAACGTGTTCTTCGTCAGACGGTTCGTTTGCTTTCTTTTCTTTCGTTGAAGAACGCGGAGGTTCCTCCTCCCACGCCACGTAATAGAGGCGTCGACGACAATTTTTCGGAGCCGTCATCGGTTGCGGAAGGCGATTATTGAGCACGTCGTAGCAATCGGCGACTTCTGCCAGAATCTCGGGAGATTCGCAACAGACCCGCTCATATTCGTCAGAGATCTCCGTCGACTCAAGCTGACAATCAAGATACTCGGCAACAATATTGGCGTCTGGGAAAGACTCGTCGGCAAAGACCTCAGGAGCCTTCCTCAGGGGTGCGGAAACAACCTGACGAATTTTTCTGAAAAACTCAGCGCTACGCGCGTTGTTGCGCAACTCGTTTTCTATTATGGCGCGCCGCCTCAGATCTTCTTCCGACGAATCCTGACCCTTACAAAACAGCGCTTGAAGAGCTAGCCGCATTACGTCCACCGTTTGCTTTAATACCCATGCGTCAAACCGTTCCCCGCGAGGGAACTTTGAGGGAGTATAGAGCAAAAAGCCAGATGGACGCAATAGCGGTTTTCATCCGCAAAGCCTGATCAAGAGCCTTCTCGGGAATCAATCGTCAGGCCGGGAAGCGACCTCTGGAACGGCGCCGTCTGTTATCGGAGACGTCGACTTGCCAGACTTATTCTTCTCCCTGGCTTTTTCTTTTTCCAGCAGAAGACTCGTCCAGCGCCGAATATCCCTTTGGACAGGTTGCGACTGCCTTACGATCCAACACGCGTTCTCTACGTCAAGCCATATGCCAACGTCGGGATCGGTCCAACTGTCTGTGGCAACAGCCTTCTTCATCTCTTCCGTGATCCCAAGCGCCTCCTCGAGGGTTTTGGGGGAATCCAATGAAGAAAAACCATGTATTTCGACCGTCTTGTACTGGTTGGCCTTTTCCATTGTCGTAATCAGAACAAGTTTCTCGTCCAGAATCACAATCGTCAGTTTGAACGGTTCCAGCAACTCGGATAAAACACGTTCGATGGGAACAGAATCAAACTTTGCGCCAGTTGAAGAACGACGTCCAACTCCCGCCATATTGAGCGTGGCGTCGTCCCAGAGAACCAGAAACTTATACTTACTCTCCAGCGTCTCGACAGCTTGCTGGAGCGAAACAGGCTTAATGAGATTAAACGACGTCTTTTTGGAAAGTGTTTCCCACCCCAAATTTTCGGGAATAAGATTCTCCGTCGCGATCCCGCTCTCAGAATTGAGTCGTCTCAAAACACGGAGTTGTTCCAGCAGAATCTCAATCTCTTTGCGCGCGGAGGCGTTATGAGTCACGACAAGCGTCGACCCGTCAAGGACGATTGTCCCCTGCCCTTTGCCGTCGCCCCAATTACCGGGTGAAACAAGCGTTCTCACAAACTCAAGGAGCGCTTCCGGGTTCGCTCGTTCCGGAGCGGTTGACACGTTTTCAGCAGAAACGTTGACGAGGAAGGGAGCTTCGTCCGCGAGCAAATCGGCGACGTCAAATCTCTGTTCAACGATTTCCGAAAGTTCGCTCTCCTGAGGCTCCACAACGATACGATCGTTTTCCTTACGTATCGACCATTTGAGCATTTCCGCTTCTTTAACGAGCGCGTCGCTGACGTTGACGTTGTCCAATTTGAGATCGAGTCTCATTCTGAGAGAGGGACGCAAAAGAACGAAGCGATCGAGGTCGAACTCGATCGGGACGCCGGAGAATTCAGATAGCAATCGGACAGCGGCGGCAGGAGATTCGGGAAAAACGATCGAACGAATCTTTAAGCTCATCCGCGCATCAACGTCAATCTCTTTCGGTTCGCTTCGAAGGACGGGCAACGAATTCTGGGAAACGTCCGTCGTTGAAGCGACGGCTCCAAGATCTTCTTCAGTCTCCTCCTTCTCCTCCTCAACCTGATTCTCCTTTTCAAATTGAGCTTCGTCAAATTCGGTGGGAAGAGCGTCGTCTTCAGGAATATCGTCGTCTTCAGGAATATCGTCGT
>CACYBR010000268.1 GCA_902772705.1 uncultured Planctomycetota bacterium | reverse complement strand
TTAACGACGATTTCCTCGGCGGGCTCTTCGAAGAATGAGACGAAGCTCAACGACACGCGAGAGTTAAACGGAGCTCGCGCGGTTAATATCTGAAAACGTGGAGAGGGATTTGGGGTTCATGCCCGAATCCCTCTCTTTTTATCTTTTTTGTTCAAGCGCGTTAAAAAACAGTCGTCGTTTCGCTATAATGAGACGAAGAGACGTCGGCGTTGGACACGGCGCCGGTTGGTGAACAAAGAGAACAGGTTAGTCATGGCTAGGATCAAGCGAGTTTTAGTGGCGGGAGGCGCCGGCTTTTTGGGTTCGCATCTATGCGAACTGCTTATTAATCGCGGGCACGACGTTATTTGTCTGGATAATTTTTTCACCAGTCAAAAGTCGAACGTTGAACATCTCCTGTCGCGGCCGAACTTTGAACTAATTCGTCATGACGTTACCGTGCCGATTTCTCTTGAAGTCGACGAGATTTATAATCTCGCATGCCCCGCCGCGCCGGGACATTACCAATACAATCCGATCAAGACGATGAAAACGTCGCTCCTTGGCGCGATTAATCTTCTGGAACTTGCGCGAGAGTGCCGCGCGACGATTCTCCAGGCGTCGACGAGCGAGGTCTACGGCGATCCTGAGGTTCATCCGCAACGCGAGGACTATCGCGGCGCGGTCAGCACGCTGGGACCGCGCGCCTGCTATGACGAAGGCAAGCGCGCCGCAGAGACGCTCTTTATGGACTTCTCGCGCATGTACGGCGTTAAGATTCGGATCGCGCGGATTTTTAACACCTACGGGCCGAAGATGCATCCGTTTGACGGGCGTGTTGTTTCGAACTTTATCCGACAGGCGCTCGCCAACGAACCGATCACTATTTTTGGCGACGGTTCGCAGACGCGGTCGTTTTGTTACTATTCCGATCTTCTCGACGGCCTGGTCAGGCTTATGGAGAACGAACAGGATTTCGTTGGTCCCGTCAACATTGGCAATCCCGGCGAATTTACCATCCTTGAACTTGGAAAACTCGTTTGGGAAATTCTTGGCAAAGAGGCGCGCTTTATTTTCAAGCCGTTGCCGGTCGACGATCCAACACGGCGCCAGCCGGATATAACCCTTGCCAGAGAAAAACTGGGGTGGAATCCGAAGGTTCAGCTTCGCGAAGGTTTGCTCAGAACGATCGAATGGTTTCGTGAGATCGAGCTCGACGACTTCCGCGCTCCGACCCCCAACTATTGATCTTCCATTGGTTTCCGACGTTTACCCCACGCTTCCATAATTCGCGTTATCGAAGAGGATGAGCCCTATGAAACTGAACTGCCAGATCCTTGCCGCGTTAATCATGCTGACGTTCGTCTCCAGCGGCGTCGCCTCGCAGCCGAACTCGTCCGCGAAACCCGAGAATCCTAATCTTGCGTTTGAAGCGGAAGTCTCAGCCGATTCTGAATACAGTTCGGACTACGCAGCGACCATGGCGGTCGACGGCATAGTCGCGCCGCCCTTGAGCGGAAAAGACAGAGGGGCGGCGTGGTGTCTTCGCGGGAAGTCTTTCAACGGTCCGTCCGACTTCTATTTCGAATGGGAAGAGCCTCGCCTCGTTTCGACCGTCGTCTATTATGGTCGCACCGGCTCGGCGATGCTGGAGGAATGCTTCAAGGACTATGAAATCTATCTTGATTCTGACGACGAGCCTGTCGCTAAAGGGACCTTTGAAGTCAAGCATGGTCCGCAGTTTGTCGAGTTTGAGCCACGAAGGATTTCGTCTCTGAGAATCAGATTTCTGTCAGGGTATGAAGGCGGGCTCAATTGGGGCGCGTCAGAGATCGCGGTCTTTGAAAAGCGACCGACCGAAGAAGAACTGGCAGAACGCGTCTCGAAGGACGCCGCCGTCGCCGCCTTCGATCTGACAATCGAGTCCTTTCAGGAAGCGGGAATGCCGGACGAGATCGTGTTCTGCACTCGTAAAACTTCGAGCGACCCGCACTGGTACGCCAACATAGGCTATTATGCCGACAACGTCTGCCGCTATCCTTTTCCGCTGGGAACGGGAGGAGGACTTTACGCGCTAAACGTTAAGACAGGCAAGGTTCGAACTATTTTTGAGGATCCAGAAGGAAATATTCGCGATCCTCAGGTTCATTACGACGGCAAGACGATTCTTTTCTCATATTTGCCCAAGGGAAAGTACCATTTTAGTCTTTATACGATTCAATCGGACGGCTCCGGATTGACGCGGCTTACCGGCGAAGGCGAGGACGGCGAACCGGAACTGCCTCCCGGCGTGACGCCGTCTAAATCGTCGGAGAAACGAACCTCCGCCGCGCCGCTGGGCTCCGAGCGCGACTTTGCGCCGCCGGGGTGGGACGACTACGAGCCGACATGGCTGCCAGACGATTCTATTGTTTTCTGTTCGACACGCGCGAAGCGATACGTCGAGTGCTGGCTTACTCAGGTTGGCGCTCTTTACAAGCGCTTTCCGGACGGCTCTTTGCGCGCTTTGTCCTGCAACATCGAACAGGACAACACGCCGTGGGTTCTCAGCAACGGTCAGATCGTCTATATGCGCTGGGAATATGTCGACCGTTCTCAGGTCCATTATCACCATCTTTGGACGATGGGACAGGACGGAACGCGGCAAATGGTCTTATACGGTAATCAGGAGCCGGGAACATGTATGCTGGGGCCCAAGCCGATTCCAGACTCCGACGGTGGTAAAATCGTCTGTACTTTTTCGCCGGGACACGGCTATACCGAGCATTATGGTTACGTGACGGTTGTCGATCCACGCATGGGACCGGACGCTCCAGAAGGCGCGCGACGCGTTTCAAAGACGCAGACGTTTTCCGATCCGTGGGCGTTCAGCGAGGATCGCTTCATGGCTGCGTCGTACGACAAGCTCGTGCTTATGGACGAACGAGGGCATGAGCTGGTCCTGTATGAGTTGCCGCAGGAGCTTAAGGACGCGGGGTTCTGGATCAACGAACCGCGCCCGTTGGCGCCGAGAGACCGCGAACCGATCCTTTCCGATTCCACCGACCCGAGCGATTCCAAAGGAACGATCGCGATGGCGAACGTTTACCACGGTCGCAAGATGGGGGACGTTCAACCGGGAACGATCAAGAATCTGCTGATCTATGAGACGCTTCCCAAGCCGATCCACTATTCCGGCGGCATGGATATGATGAGCTTCTACGGCACCTTTACGCTTGAACGACTCCTCGGATCGGTCCCGGTAAACGAGGACGGTTCCGCGTATTTCCGCGTTCCGGCCAATCGTCCCATCTTCTTCGTGGCGATGGACGCCGAAGGGAAGAGCGTAAAGAGAATGCATTCCTTTACGTCGGTTATGCCGGGCGAGAAGCTCTCATGCGTCGGATGTCATGAGAACAGGACGGAAACCGCCGGCGCCGACGAAAAGAATCGGTTGTTGACGCTTATGGAGAACGCGCCGGACGAGATTACGCCGATCGAAGGCGTTCCAGAGGTCTTCAGCTTTACGCGCGACGTTCAACCGATTCTCGACAAGTACTGTCTCGAATGTCATAATCCCGATCGCGAGGAAGGCGGCTTCAATATTTCCGGACACTGGGCGCCTCTTTATACGATCGGTTACGCCCAAATGTCGTGGCTTCGGCTATTTGGCGATAATCGCAACCGTGCGATGAGTAATTTTGAACCGTATGAGATCGGCTCGGGCTCCGCGAGGCTTCTCAAGCTTATCGACGAACATCATGGCGGCGTGCAGATGACCGCCGAGGATCGCAAGACGATCAGTTTCTGGATCGACGCTGGCGCCAACTACACGGGCACGTACGCGGGCGAATTTTCCGGAGGCGTTGGATACTACCTGCAGAACGAACCGGTTCACAACGAGGCGGCGTGGCCCGAGACGAAGGCGATGCAGGAAGCAATTTCGCGCCGTTGCGACGTCTGTCATACGCCTCAGGCGCCCGAAAAGGGATTCGGAGCTTATGACATCTATAACGACAACTATTCGGATCGCAATCCTCGCCAGGCGAAAGACATGTTTATCCCGCATGATCTTTCTCAGGCGAACGGACGTTTCAGCCGGTTCGAGGTGTTCGATCTTTCATATCCTGAGTTATCGAAGGCGGTTCGCGCGCCATTGAGCAAGGCCGCGGGCGGTTTGGGAGTTTGCGAAGCGAAGTCTGGCAAGCAGGTCTTTGCGAATACGGACGATCCAGATTATCAAACGATCCTCAAGGGCGTCGAACGTGGACGACGGTATATCATTGAGGAGGATAATCGACCGGAAATGCTCGTTCCCAGTCCGAACAACGGCAAGGACTGTCCGCAGCGTTATGTTGTGCGCTGGCCCTATCTTCGCGAGATGATCCGTTATGGCGTGCTTCCCGTCGACACGGACCCGGAAGCGACCTACGATCCCTATGAACTCGACGAGAAATATTGGAAATCTCTCTGGTATCAACCGGAAGAGAAACGTTGAATCTCAGGCGTCGAGTCGTTACAATGAGCAGTGAAACGTCGTAGCAGCGCGGTTTTCGACGACCGTGCCGACGGTTTCTTACGAGAATGGAATGGAGAATCTGAGCATGGCAAAGGTTGTGGTTGTTGGAAGCGCGAATACGGACTTGACGATCCGTTCCGAAAAGATCCCGGCGCCGGGCGAGACGGTCGTGGGCGGCGTCTTTTCGACTGCCGCGGGCGGCAAGGGGGCGAATCAGGCGGTCGCGGCGGCGCGCGCCGGCGGTTCTGTAACGTTTGTCGCGCGTCTGGGCGCGGACTCGCTTGGCGCGGAGGCGATCAAGGGCTATGAAAAAGACGGTATTGACGTGAGCGCAATCGTACGCGACCCGGAGCACGCCACGGGCGTCGCTCTGATCATGGTCGACGCCAACGGTCAGAATTCGATTTCCGTCGCGCTCGGCGCAAACGACGCGCTCAGTCCGGAGAATGTCGACGCGGCCGCAGACGCGATTCGGTCCGCAGACGTCGTCGTTTCCCAACTGGAGACGCCCATTGAAACGGTCGCGCACGCCGCGAAGCTCGCCTTTGACGCCGGGGTTCCGTTTATTCTTGATCCCGCGCCGGCGCCCTCGAAGCCGTTGCCGGAGTCGCTTCTCCAGCACGTGACGATTATTAAGCCGAACGAACATGAAGCGTCCGCGCTCACGGGCATAGACGTCACGGACGATTCCAGCGCGTTTAACGCCGCCGACAGGCTTCTGGCGCTGGGCGTTAAGCTGGCGATTATCACGCTTGGCGAGTCAGGCGCGGTTCTTGTGTCAAACAGCGGCTTGCGCGCCAAGCTCGCGTCGTTGCGAGTTAAGGCGGTTGACTCGACAGCCGCGGGAGACGCGTGGACCGGCGCTTTTGCCGTCGCGCTCGCCGAAGG
>CACYBR010000267.1 GCA_902772705.1 uncultured Planctomycetota bacterium | reverse complement strand
GTCCTGACGCAGGCGACGTGTCCCGACGTCGTCATTGGATACCGAGCCGACCTTGAACGCAAAAGCGCGTCTGGCGAGTGGCAAACCTCGGGATCGCGTTACTTCTGGTCCGAGCATTATCGTCGCAACCAGCCGCCGGTCCTGCGAGTGGAAATCGGCGGTCTTGAGGATTCGAGCGAATACCGGATAAGAATCGCCGCGCTCAATCCGTTCTTTAAAGAAAGCGAAGAGAAGCTCGAGACGTCTTTCGCGACGTCCGTCGATCCTAACGCGCCGGAAGACAAACACGCGCCCAACCCCTCGGCCAATATTCTCTGCGTTCGTTTCGAAGACGGAGACGCCGTTAACGCGCCGTCGAACAAGCTGGAAAGTCAAAAGCCTGTCGAGCTCTTCGGACGACCGGAAATCAACGAAGAAACGGAACTGGGCGTTCAAGCGGCCTCCTTCGACGGCGTGGACGACTACTTCAAGATCAAGTTCGACGAAAAAGATTATCGGACGCTGACACGTGGCACGATCGCCGCAAGATTTAAGCTCGACGAGTATCAGAACGGAATCGGCGCGATCTTTGGCAATACAGAAGGATCCGGAATTGAACTGAGCGTAAACGGACAGGAAAAAGCGCTCAAGCTCTGGTGTTCGGTCAACGGCGCGTACAGAATTCTGTCCGCGCCTGTTCCTTCGGGCCGCTGGCTCGACGCGTTCGGAACCTTCGACGGAGAATCGGTCGTTCTGTATCTCGACGGCAAAGAGGTCGCGCGCGAACGCGCGCCCGGCGTCTTAACACATCCTCAGGACGCAAAGGTTCAAGCGTTTTGCATAGGCGCGGATATCGCCCCGGGCGGCGTCGGGTCGGCTTTTTTCAAGGGTAAGATCGCTTACGCTAAACTCTACAGCTGGGCGCTCACGCCTGAACAGATCGCGAACCTCTCGAAGAAGTGATCGTCGTCGTAGGTTCGCTCAAGAAACCCAAAACGCCGACGCGAAGCGTCTGATCGCGCCGACGTTTTTTATTTCAATCGCTCGTCGTTAACGAAGGAGGGAACGGAGCAGCGCCGCCGATTCAACCGCCTTGTCTTTTTCGCCGTAGTTCGTCACGAGTTGGAATTCGATGTGGAACCATCCGTTTCGAGCTTCGACCTTTTTGGGAACAAGCGCGCCGCGCCGCTCCGACGCGGCGATCGTGTCGACCGGAGTCGGAGAAACGGTGTATTCGTCGTTAAGCGTCGCTTCCAGACGCTTGATGAAGATCCGGCGGAATGTGTAAAAACGAGCGGAAACCGGATCGCCTTCCTGATACCCGCCAGGCAAAACCTCGATTTCGTCGCGAACAAAGACGAACTCGTCGCCTCGTCGCTCAAGGCGATAGACCAGACGAACCTCGATCGGACCCCATTCCTTGCCGTCGACGTCGCAGGACGAGATTCTCAAAAAAGTTGAGATCGTGTCGTTTTCAAACGTAGTCGCAAAAGGCTGAACAGCGTCGAAACGAACGAAAATCTTTTCCGCATGGTCTTCGGGATCAAGCTCGCGCGCGCCGTTGTGCATATAGGGCGTAAGGAACTCTTTAACGTCGGCGGGGTCGACGCCGGGGAAACGGAAAAGGACGTTGTCAAGCGAGTCGTACCCGGGCCCAAAAACGGCGTCCGCCAGCGCGATCATGGCGGCGTTGTTCGGCGCGGTCTGATGGAACCTCACGACAAGGTCTGGCTCCGATCTTTCAGCGCGTCTTCTCTCAAGGGCGCCAAGCCGCAGATTCTTGAGAGAATCTAATCGCGGCAAGGGCGTGTTTGAACTGATCGACGTGACAGAATTGCCCTGAAGGTTGGGCGCGACCGCCGCGACAGCACGGTCGCGAACGTTCCGCAAACGCCCGGAATTGACCAAAAGCTGGGAACTTCGCGCGCTCGTTTCGGCCGCTACGTATTTTTCAGGCGCGTTCTGCCTGCGCAGTTCGTTGAGCGCTTCTTCCAATTCCTCTCTGGGTACGGAGAATTGCATGTTGCGCCCCAACACGCACGACAGGTAAAGCCGATCGTCCGTGGTGCGCGACGACAGATTATGAATCATGGAGGAAGACGAGCCAATAGCCATATTCTCAACACGCCGGTTCATTTCCAGAATCTGCGTATTCGCCTGAGCGTCAAGGTCCTGGGCAACGCGCGCGCCGATCCTGCTCGCTCCGGCGCGTTCCGATTCCGGCAGCTCCTGCGAGACCTTGTTCTGAATGACGAGCCCGCCGAACGGCATGAGACGCTCGGTATTAATACCGCGGACCGTCGTCTTCATATTCGCGTTGGCAACGGCGGCCGTTGTCGAGATAATGCCGTTGGGATTGAGATAAATGGGTTTGCTCGCGCTGACAGAGCCAAGATTGTCCGTATGAACGAACACGCCGCGATTGGCGCCAATCGTACGCGTCGAAACGTTCGCGACGAGCGCAATCAACATTTCAGCGCGCGTCTCGCACGGACGAAGATCGATATACGTGCCGCCCCTGAGAACGCCGGCGCCTTGCGCGTGCGTCCCGCGAATATTCTCGTTGACGCCAAAATTCTCGGTTAGATCGCGGTACGTGTAGGTCGAGAGGAAACGTTCGCTCGCCTCGATAAAAATGTTCTGTCCGCCAAAGACGCCGTGAAGATAATTCGTCAGGCGAACGACGGACGGCGACTCCGACTGATAGTAACGCATCTCGCCCAGCGCGCTGACGATTGAATTGAGCGACCCGTCCCCCTGTCCGGCGAAATACTCGCGCACCGCCCTGTCAAGCTCGTCGCAGTATAGATTGAATAGCTCCCGCTTTTCACGTTCGAGCTCTTCGGAATCAACGTCGTCCGCTTCCTCGGAACGCGTAGCGGCTTCAAAGACGGCAAGATAATATTCCATCGAAACGGCGAGACTTTTTTCCTTCTCAACGTTCTTCTGAGAACTGCGCGCATAGCTCGAAAGGCCGTCGACGGCGGAAGCAAGACGACTTCGGAAGAGGACCGGAGACTCCTCTGAAAGCTTAATCAGCGTCTCAAATTGCAACTTCTTCACAAGCGCTTTCGCGTCCTCATGCCCGGGCGCAGCGGAATATTTTACGTAGTTCCTGATCTCGTCGACAAGCTTTTCGCGCACGGCGCTCGTGCGTTCGCCATATTTCGGCGAATAATCGTTTTTTGCCGCCGCTAGCTGGCGAGAGACCGCGGCGACGATCGCTTTCGTATCGATTCCGCCAACGTCGAAACCTCCCGAGGCGAAGGGAGCGGTCGACGAAGCGCGAAGCGTGACAGTACCCGGTCGCACGGTTTGGCTACTGCTTTCCACCTCTTCCACCGCGCAGCGCGTTATAGCTTCAGAGACATTGTCGTCAGCCGGAACGCTGAAAGCAAACGTGTTCAACGATAACGAACCGGCGAGCGCAAACACGCTGAAAAGAGTTGTCGCGACAACAGGATTACTACGCATGGTAAAAGTCTCAACAGGGAACTCGGCTCCCTAAGGTTCCGAAACGATCTCGAATCGAACGTCGAATTCGATCCAGCGTCCGTGGATAGCTTTGATCCATATCAATATCAGAGTCGCCGGCAACCGTCAACGTGCAAACGACTCCAAAAAGGGATATTTTTGGGTTTGTCGACCAGATGACTCGCCGCAGGACTGTCTTTTTGCTCATCTGCTCCAATATCATGCCGCTATTGGTCAGATTGTTACGTTTAATAAAAATAAATAAAATTTTCCAATTATATGGGAAACAATTCAGTCCGAATATTTTGAAAAAATACTAACAATTCAAAAAATCGATATTTGTCTGACGCGCTTTCTTCGGTATGATGCCTGAACAATTAAGGCGTGGACGTTTGCAGGAAG
>CACYBR010000266.1 GCA_902772705.1 uncultured Planctomycetota bacterium | reverse complement strand
GCGCTCAAGGCGGCGCTCAAGCTGGAGCTCCCGGAAAAAGCGCGCGCAAGACTGCGTCTGAA
The DNA here is from genome assembly GCA_902772705.1 of uncultured Planctomycetota bacterium. Taxonomy (GTDB): domain Bacteria; phylum Planctomycetota; class Planctomycetia; order Pirellulales; family Thermoguttaceae; genus RUG369. The sequence goes on along the minus strand of CACYBR010000266.1, from coordinate 4,731 downwards.
CCTCGTCGCGACGCTCGGAAGCAGGGACTATGCGGTCGATCGCAATCTCGAGACCGCCGACTATGACGAATACGCGGCGCTCGTCTTTGAAGACGCCGCGGCGGCGCTTGAAAAAAGCGAGTCGAACGCTCAGGACGCGCCCGTCTCGAACGAGGAGCTCGAAATCTATGGGCGAACGAAGAGAGAACTCGAAAATATCAACAGGATCTCCGCCGCTAATTTGAGGCTCTGTCGAACGTTCATGTCCTCGACGAGCTTTAACAGCGAGCAAAATCGCCAGTTCCGGGAAAAATGCAGGGAGACGATCGACAAGTTTGGCGTCAACGTTTCGCGCGCGACGGCGGCGCTCAAAAAACTCGACGAAGAGCGCGGAAGGGAAGCGGCGGTTTACGCCAAGATCGGCAAGCTCGAGGATTCGATCGAACGCGTTCAGCGAATTGAACGCGACGCGCTCGGGGTCTATTACAGCCTGACGACCGCGTCCCGTTCCGAAAAATTCGCTCGTCATATCGCCGTCTCGCCCAAGGGGTCGGACGAGACTGGAAACGGTTCGACGCGCGCGCCCTTTGCGTCCCTTGCCAGAGCTTTCCGGGAGGTTCAGGAGAATCCCGTCAAATCGGCGGACGGGTCTCGCGCCGTCTCCAAGACGGTGATTAACGTCGCGCCAGGGCGGTACTATACGACCGAGCCCGCGACCCTTGCCAACGCGTCGAACGTCTTTGTCGTTGGCGCGGAGGATAATAAAACGGTATTTTCAGGCGCGCGCGAGATCGATAATTTCACGACGCTCGCCGACGCCGCGAAGGCGAACGACGGCGCGAAAGCCGCGACGGAGCGTCTGGCGAAGGAGGCGCACGGTCGGATTTTCGTCGCGGACCTCAAAGCCGCTGGCGTCGAGGATCTCGGAACGCTGCGCAACCGCGGCTACAGCGGCGGAACCGTTGTGAACGCGATACCGACGTTTACGCTCGACGGGAAGGCGCAGACGCTCGCGCGGTGGCCCAACGACGGCGAGGAAAAGCTCCAATTTGGCGAGAAGCTCGACGCGCCGGAGGGCGCCCCTGAGAATAGTTCCACGTTTCGCTATGACTTTGATCGCGTCGACCGATGGACGCTCGACGGGGAGAACGACGATATCTGGGCGTTCGGGCTCTTTCAGTGGGAATGGGCGGCGGACTTTCGCCGCGTCCTGAAGATCGATCGGGAAGCGAAGACGATCACGTTTGACTATAAGGACGGTTCCGGCAAATTCGACTATTATTTTGTCAACGTCCTTGAAGAGCTTGATCAGCCGGGCGAATATTACGTCGACCGCACGTCGGGCCTGCTCTTCTTCTATCCTCCCGAGGGAATCAGGACGGCGGAAGAGCTTAATAACGCGACGGCGGAATACGACGTCTATGAAGGGCGTTTTATCGAGCTTAAAGACGTTTCGGACGTGGCGATTTCCAACGTCTGCATGTCGGGCGGGCGCGAAACCGCCGTTTCGATGAAGGATTGTAAACGCTGCTATCTCACGGACGTTACGATCGAGCAGATGGGCGGGAACGGCGTCGTTATCAGCGGCGGCGAATTCTGCGGCGTTGTGAACTCGCGGTTACGCAGTCTTGGCGGGAGCGGGATCCTCATGAGCGGCGGCGATCCGGAGACGCTTACGCCATGTCGGCATCTGGTCCACAATAATTACGTGAGCGACTTTAGCCGGATCGATCGCGTCTACGCGCCGGCGGCGAGCGCCTATGGCTGCGGTTTTGCGATTACGAACAATCTTTTTTGCGACTCTCCTCACCATGGGATGCGCACCGACGGACAGGATATTTACGTCGCGCGAAACGAGATTCATTCGGTCGTGTACGAATACAGCGATCAGTCGGGAATTGACATATACTGCGATCCGAGCTTCCGCGGTATTGTAATTGAACGCAATTTGTGGCGCCATATCGGATCCTCCTTTGCGCTTTGCGGTCAGGCGGGAATTCGACTGGACGACTCGATCTCCGGCGTCGTTATGAAAGAGAACGTCTTCTATCGTTCCTCCGGCGGACATTTCGGAGGGATCCAGATTCACGGGGGAAAGGACAATCTCGTCGTTAGAAACGCGTTTGTCGACTGTCAGATCGCGACAAGCTTTACGCCATGGGGCGGCGATCGTTATGAGACCTTCGTTAAGGAACAATTCTCCAAACACGTCGAAAACGAGCTCTATAAAAAGACGTATCCTTTCTTTGACGAAATCTTCGAGCATTACAATCGCAATTACGTTCTCGACAATCAGGCGATCAACTGCGGGCGGTTTAACTCGTCCGGCGATAACGAGAACCTCTTCGTCGGCAACGTCAGTCGCACGGAGACGCCCGACCTCAGGCTGCTTGGCGTCAAGGGCGACGAGCTCATGAAGAGTCCCGAGGAGGTTTTCTATACGAACGAGAAAGCGCTCAAAAAGTGGCTCTCCGACGTGTCAGGGATCTCGCTCAAGGACGTCGGGCTTAAGGCGAACTGGAAGGACGCGGGAGAGCCCGTCTCGCCTCGATTCATCGGAGGCGCCGGCGCCGGGGAATGACGCCCGCGCCACGGTCGGAAGACGCGTATAAAAAAGGCAGGTTCCCGGTAAGTTCGTCGCGAACGTTGGGGACCTGCCCTTTTTTATGATATTATGTTTATGATATGATGAAACGGGGCGAAGAGCGGTTATTTGGCGCCTTTGGGAACGAGGCGCGTTTCCAGCGACTCTCGTGGCTCGGGCTTTAGCGGTTCCATATTGCGCGAGGTCATCGCGAAGACGCGTTTTGGCCCCTTTTCCGGGTCGATCTCGTAAATGTTGACGCCTTCCCAGACTTTCGCGCTCGGCAGCGGATTCTTGACCGAACGCGACGGGTCGGCGTCGCCAATGTAGCATTCGTCGAAGACGTACGACGTTACGAGCGTCGAGCCGCACAGCGCGTAATCTGACTCGGGGACGTAGCCGGAGGTCGACGCGCCTGCTTTCTTGTAGAAATCGAGCGTCATTTGGCAGGTTTCCGGGTCGGCGTCTTCGATAATCCAGTCGGGCTCGGCAAAATGAACGACGTCGTCGGGGGACGGTTTGACGATTCCGAGGCGTTCGTGTTCGTTCAAGAGGTAAACGTAGTAGCCGCTGGTCGTTCGGAACCCTGTCTTTTTAGGAGCGTTTATCCGGGACGGCGCGGATTTGCTCTGCATCTTTCCGATCTTTCCGTCTTTAAAAGGGAAGACGCTGACATAGTTTAAATCCGTGTTGTAGAAAACGAACCGATCTTTTTCGAAATCGACTCTGGTCGCGCTTCCAATAGGATCGTTTTCGCAAAACAGCATGGTGTTTTCAGGGACCTTGGGGAGAAAAGAATCGACGTATTGCCACTTGCCGTCGATCAACTGATACAACGCTGGATTGGACCGCCGGGCCTTGATTATGCGCGGGTCGCGTACGATTCCCTTCGTTGCGCGAAAAGCGTCGCTTTTCTTTCTGGCCTCGTCGGTGACCTGATCGCACCAGTCGACGATCAGACGATCGTTCGAGACGTAGAGCTCCGGGCCGATCATGCCAGGAGACGGGTATTTATCCTGGATCGCTTCCCTGCCGTCGAGGATCGCGACGTTGCTTTCGGGGGGCAGGATCTCCTGTTTAAAGACAGGTTCGTTTTCAGACAGTTCGTAACAGTACACGACGCCGACGGACGCGTCCGTCTTTCTAATGACGTCGCAGACAAAGAGGTCGTTGCCGGAAAGAGCAATTCGGGAGTCGGTGAGATAGACGTCGTCCTTGCCCAGCGTCGACCGATAGCGCCATTGGTCTGCGTCTTTTTCAAAAATCAGAACTCGAGACTGTCTTTCGTCGTGGGAACTGGAAGATTCCCCCGCGTGCGTTTTACGAATCAAAATACAGAGCCAGCGATCGTTATAGTCGAAGGTTCTGACGTTGAGGTCGCAAAATTCGCGATGAGAATAGCTGACTGGAACAGCGTGCCATCCGTCGAGGTAGGGCCCGAGATTGATCGTCTGGGCGATCTGCCATTCGCCGTCTTTTTTCGTGAGATACAGGACGGCGCCGTTTGAAACGAAGATGGAGCTGCGAAGAACGAGCGCGTCGTTTTCGTGACATTTGACTTGAAGGCCGTCATGGAGCTCCAGCGGAGTGATCTGAGCGTCATCGGGCGCCGCAGGCGTGGGCGGGACGGGCGCGCAGGCAGTCGTAAGAGTTATGACCGCAAGTAAAGAAAGGGCGATTCGATTGAGCATTGAAGGAATCCTTTCTGAATTGGCTGGCAAATTCAAACGGCAGGGCGGTTGGCGAAACGCGCCGATTCTCTCCGATTTAAAATATCGGGTGGAAATTTGTGGCTTTCAGCGCCCCAATTTCAGGCGTTTTTCCTTATGATGGGCGCGCGACCCCATGGGACGCCCCCCTCTTCGCGTTTCATTTCGGAAAAAACGTCCTCTTCTGGCGTGTTGGTTTACGGCTAGTCGCTCGCGACTCAATATCGTGCGACCAGAACGAGCCCTGAAGAATATTCTACTCCAGACTGCCTTTCAAAAACAATATTTCAAGCCGCTTTTGTTGAAAATGTCAGAAACAAACCAGGGATGGAACAGACGGAACGGGGCGTTTTTATACCCGTCAGTTGCGCTTTTTGTAACTTGCCAAAAACTGTAGGTTTACGCGTCGCGCATTTTCCATGTCTGCGACAGAACGCTCACGCTATAGTATGACGTCGG
>CACYBR010000265.1 GCA_902772705.1 uncultured Planctomycetota bacterium | reverse complement strand
TGGAACGACGCGCTCGTCGAACCTTTTGAAACGCTCAATTTCTCACTCCCGAAAGCAAGCTGCGCCGCGCTCGCCGTCCGTCCCGTCGGCGACCGTCCCGTGCTCCTGAGCACGTCGCGCCATATCACGCAGGGCGTTCTTGAGGTCCGTTCCGAAAAATGGGACCCCGATTCGAAAACCCTTACGATCGTCGCCGACGTCCCGGAATACGCCTATGAACTGCGCGTCTACGACCCCGCGACCGCCGAGCTCAAACGCTTCGCCGTCCCTGCCGGCTCGCAGGGCGTCACGACCTTCCGCTATAACGCCGCCGACGGTTCGTTCGCCGTCGTCAAATAACAACGCCATTTACAGGATTACGCTATGCCGACCGATTCTACCGCCGCGCGCGTCCCAGCGACGCCCACGCCCAAGCCCGCGCGCCTTGCGTCCCTCGACGCGCTACGCGGATTCGATATCTTTCTATTAATCTTCTTCGACGAGATCGCCGGCGTCTTTCGCGGCGGTCCCGGACCACGATTTACTGACCAGACGGAACTCTGGGAGAAGTTCTGGAGCCCACTGGGCGCCGTCGTCGACGTTCCCGCGTGGGCGGAGAAAACGCGCGCGTTCTGCGCGTGGCTCATGTCGCAGACTCAGCACACCGGCTGGAACTGCGGATTCTCGATCCTCGACGAGCTCATGCCCCTCTTCCTCTTTATGGCGGGCGCGGCGATTCCGTTCGCGCTCGCGCGGTACCTCACGGGAGAACGCAAACGGACGTGCGCGCTGTGGCTCAGGATTTTGCGTCGCGTCGTCGTGCTGTGGATCTTCGGAATGTGCGTGCAGGGCAATCTTCTGTCGCTCGATTCGACGCGCTTCAAGCTGTATTCCAACACGTTGCAGTCGATCGCGACCGGCTACTTCTTCTCGTGTCTCGCGTACCTGTATCTCCCACGCGTCGGGCGATACGCGCTCTTCGTCGCGCTACTCGCGGCGTTCTGGTGCGTGAATCAGTTTTGCACGTTCCACGGATGCGGCGCGGGCAGCTACGAGCCAAACACGAACATCGCGTATGAAATCGACCGTGTCGTCCTTGGACGGTTCCGCGACGGCGCGACGCTGGGCGAAAACGGCGTCGTTGAATTCAATCCTCATTATATGTACACGTGGCTGCTCAGCTCGCTGACGTTCGTCGCGACGACGCTCTCCGGACTCTTTGGCGGCGAGCTCCTGTATCACGCGCGCGAGAAGCTCGGAACGCTCGACGACCGCGCCGCGCGACGCCGCGTGCAGTTCAAAGCGTTCTCGATCATACTGTTCCTCGGGGTTCTCTTTATCGTCGCGGGCAAGCTCTGGGGCGCGATTCCTCAGGGTCAGCCGGGATATTGTCCAATCGTCAAGTACATCTGGACCCCGTCGATGACGTTATACAGCTCCGGAATCAGTCTGACGCTACTGGCGGTCTTCTACCTGATCTTCGATATCTGGAACACGAAGATTCTGCGGACGTTCCTGCTCGTCTGGGGAACAAACGCGATCGCCGCGTACATGCTCTCGCATCTCGTGCATTACGGCGAGTTCGCGGGCTGGTTCCTCTACGGACTCGAACGCTTCGTCGGAGACTGGCAGGATACGATCAATCACGTCGCGGGCGCGCTGCTGATGTGGCTGTTCCTCTGGGATTACTGGCGCCGCGGCAAGTTCCTGCGCGTCTGATCGCGGAACGGTTCGGCATAAACACGAAAACGCCGGGCGGCTCGTTTGAACCGTCCGGCGTTTTTTCTGCGTTTCCCGGCGTTCGACGCGTCACTCGTCAGGATACTCTTCCTTCGGCTTCTTATTCGCGAGCTCGACGCCAAAGGACCATGCTCGCCCAAGCCGCTCGCCGTTGGAATAATAATCGCCATGGAACACGTCGTAACAGAATCCCTGAAGCTGGCCCGGCGCGACGTTGCCTGATTCGTCAAAGAGCGATTCATGCGCGATCGTATTGAGAATCCGCCCGACGACGTGGACGTGGCTCCCCGCCTGATCGATCTCAATCGCCTCACATTCGGCCGTGAGCGGAAAATCAACGAGAATCGGCGCGTTGACAAGCTTGCTGCGCTCCGCCTTGAGCCCGGTGCGCTCGAATTTGTCGTGAACCGTATTCCCCGAGACCATTCCGAAATAATCGACCTCTTTGATATGAGGGATATCGGCGACGCTCAGCGTAAAAGCCCTGCTAATCACGATATTCTTGAGCGTCTTACGTATCGGATTGAGATTAAAGGAAACCGTATTAAGTCCGAAGCTTCCTTCCCATGCCATCTTCATGACGTCGACCTTCATTTCCTCGTCGTAGGTCGCGACAAGGAGAATAGGCATGGGAAAAACAAACGGCTTCGGACCAAGACTTCTAAACATATATTAAGGCTCCGTGCGTGGGAGAGCGTCTGATGGGACGGGTAGGAAACGTTCGTGAACGTTACTTATTCTGCTCGGCAAGCGACCTGCCGTCGCTGAAGGCCTTGCCGACCTTTTCGCCGATCGCGTAGTAATTGTGCTGGAACGTGTCGTAAACGAACGCCTGAATCTTCGTCGCGTC
>CACYBR010000264.1 GCA_902772705.1 uncultured Planctomycetota bacterium | reverse complement strand
GAACTCACAAAGACAATATCGATAATCACACGTTAGTAAGGTAATAAGCCATGACAACATATCGACGAAACGCAGCGAATCAGCTCGCCGGTTTTACTCTGGTCGAGATCCTGATCGTTATTGTGATTATCGGACTTCTGGCCGGTATGACGACGACGGTTGTCGTCAGCGCTCGCCGTTCCGTGAACAACTCGATCGTCTCCTCCCAGATGGCGCAGCTTTCTATGGCGCTCGACGAGTATAAGAACAAATACGGCGAGTATCCGCCCGACCTCAGCGACAGTACCGCCGTCATGCGCCATATCAAGAAAAGATGGCCCCGTTATAACGTTACTTACGATCAGTTCCTCCAGCATATTCAGGACGGTTGCCGTATTTCAAGCGGCACGGTCGACGATACTGGCAAAAGTAATCGCGACGGTCAATATGTTTGGGACGTTCGCGCCTATGTTTCGCCCCTTGTTTTCTGGCTTGGCGGACTGCCTGACAAGCATGGCGTTCCGAGCGGCTTTTACGCCAGTCCGAAGGCGCCACTTGGCGTTTCTGCCAGCGGCGACCCGATTAGCCGTCCTGGCCGCGCCAAGAAAGAGAAGCCGTTCTTCTCTTTCGAGAAAAAGTATCTCGGAGCGTATACTTCGCAATATGGTTCAGAGTTGGTCGTCCTCGGCGACAACGGTCTCCCCGACAAAGGCGCCGACTACTACTTCCAGCCTGCGGATAAGAACTCTCTCTGGGACGACAGTCTCGGCGCTTACGTCTATTCGCCGGCCTTTTGTCAGGGCGACTATCCGATCGTGTACTTCCGTCCGTCGGTCAATATGGCGTATGGCGCCAAGTTCTTCTACCTGACCCATTCGAGCGACCCGACCGACGGCGTCAGCTGCGCCGTTCCCTACGCGCAGGACGATTCGCCGACCTGGTACGAGGAAAAGCGATTCCAGCTGATTCATCCCGGCGACGACGGTATTTTTGGATCTGCCAACAGCACGGACTGGCGCGTTGTTCCCTCCAAGCAGAACACCTCTCTTGGCGACGCGGACAACCTCACGAACTTTATCGATAGCGGAACGCTCGAAAGTCTGTATGACTGACGCTCTGACGGGACGCTTGACCTGACTGGAAACGAATCACCTTAATACTATGAGTCTGGAGTCAACAATGACGCGAAGAAACCATTTGCACGCGAGACGAAACGGCGTGACGCTCATTGAGCTGCTCGTCGTGGCGACGATCATGTTGACGCTCGCGGCGGTGAGCGTGCCCGCGATCAAACCGATGATGGAGTCTCAGGTGACTTCTCACGCCGCCCAGACTGTTTCGACTTACCTCGAACGCGCAAAAGCGCGCGCCGCCGCCACTGGTCGTTCTTGCGGCGTCATGTTTGAGTATTTTCCCGGCACCTATAACGGCGACGCGTCCAATCCGCTCGGCTCGGCTTCGTTAATTCTCCGTCAGGTCGAGGAGCCTCCGTATTTTTCCGGTTATGAATTTGGTTCCAGAGTCTCGGTGGCGCCCGATTATAACTATCTCGTTTGCACGATCGACGGCTCCCCTTACAATGGTTCGCGCGTCAGTCAGGTTTTTGGCGAGGAGGCGATGTGGGACACGTACCTTCGTTCCGACGACTCCTATATCCAGACAAACAGAGACGCGCGGATCCAGTTCGGTTCGTCCGGACCCTTTTACCCGCTCGTTCGAATCGGCGCTAATTACTACATCGTGAAACTGCCAGGCGTCGAGCTTCCGGTCTATACCGACGTCTCCTACAAGATTTCCCGCGAGCCTCAGGCGACGATGACCGCGCCTGTCGGACTTGCTCAGGGTTCGGTGATCGACCTTGAGTTTTCCGGCACGGATTCGACCTTTTTCACTCGTGGTTCCGACGTGACGGTGATGTTCTCTCCGACAGGCGAAGTCGATTATGTGATCGACGGCGGCGCGAAGAAAACTCCTTCTGACACGCTGTATTTCCTGATTGGTCGCTGGGATCGCATCGCGGCTCTTGGCGTTTCCCCCGACGGAACCGAGACGTTGGCGGAAGACGGTCTCTGGAACTTTGAAGACGGCGCGAACTACTGGGTTGCCGTTAATCCTCAGACGGGCGTGATTTCTACTGCGGAAGTCAATCAGCCGTTTAACTACGCGCTCGGCGATTTTAAGGACGGCGTTAGCGAATCGCGCGAGTTCGCGCGCTATTCCAAGCGCAACATAGGAGGCCGTTGAGATGACGACGACGACGATTCTGTCTGAAAAACGCGGCGATCTTGGGCGTCGTCGCGGCGAAACCCTCATTGAGATTATGGCGTCGATCATGGTCCTTTGCATCGGACTCGTCGGCGTTCTCGCGGCGATTCCCTTCGGCGGCTTCAGAATGTCTCAGATGTCAGAAGCGGATAATTCCGCAGCCGTCGGACGTAACGCCGTGCGCATGATGAAGGTTAACGGCTGGGGCAATCCCAAGTCGTGGATTGTGAATAATCCTTTTGCTGCTGATCCATCTGTCACGTATCAGACTGTGATAAATCCTGTTGTTACGAGTCGTAATCTTCTTTCTCACGTGTTTGATCCCGACGGAAAAACTCCCCTCGACAGCGTGTTGGATCTTACGTACCCGTTCGTGCTTGATCCTCTTGGCGCTCAGACATATCAGCCATACGCAAGCGCTTTTACGCCTGGAGGAGGTTATAATTTGCCCTTGCTTCATGTCTGCCCGCTTCCGCAGGACGACGGGGGCAAGTATTTTGCCCCTGGTCCGCGCCTTATCAGTTGGTACGAACACAACTTTTACCAACAGGATGATCTTATTGCCGGCTATTATGAAACGGAGGACGACACGGAATTTCGACCACGTGTTGAGACAGAATCCAAGGAGTTTCTTGACGGGAATTCTTCAGCGGTTCCTTCCTTCTCCGGTCGTTATTCCTGGATGGCTTTCGTGAGTCCTAGGTCGAGTTCTTCCGTCATTGATCGTTGCGAGGTTAGCAGTATGACCTCTGTCGATTTTGACACGGTCGTTTTCCGCGATCGCATTATTGGCGACGAAAAGGCCTTTGCGGCTCAGGTTACAGGATCGGGTTATCAG
>CACYBR010000263.1 GCA_902772705.1 uncultured Planctomycetota bacterium | reverse complement strand
CTGATGACGCTCGGCGATCTCCTTCTCGCTGAGCGCGCGCGTCCACGTCTCCGCACGGTCGACGTACATGCGACTCGAACCGACTCCCGAACCGCCAAACCCAACGTTGAGCGGCTGATCCTGCGTCGTCAGCGCGCCGGAAAACTCCGACGACTGCGCGAGCTCGCCGTCGACGTAGAGACTCATCTTCCGCGCGGCGGCGTCATACGTCGCCACGACGTCGCGCATCACGCCGGGGAAGTACCCGCGAGGGGTCCACGCGCCGGCCTTGACCTCTTCGGAGCCGATCTGAAATCCAAACCGCGCGCTGTCCCACTGGAAGATCACGCGCATTCCATGATCCCAGCCGTTCGAGACGTTCCACAGCATCGCGTTGTCGTCGCCGTTTCCCTTCTCGCCTCCCGGCTCGATGAGCCGCGCGCGAACCGCGACCGTAAAAGAACCGGTCGAAACGTCGAACGGCTCGCTCGCCTTAACGGAATCGTCCGCCAGTTCTCGTTCGATCTTCAGAACGGAATCCTGAGCGTACGCCGCGCCAGCCAGACACAGGAAAACCAAAAGCGCCTGCGCGAACGGCGCGCTTGAGGCGTGAAAAAGAACGCTGAAAAAACGTCTCATTATCAAAACTCTGGGTAAAAGCGTATGGAAACGGAAGCCCAATTCAAGGAAGCGCAACGTCGCGCCCGCGGCAATTTTACCGGAACGAATTGGCGTTCGCAAGCGCGAACGACGTCGAGCGCCAATATTTTTAACATGGGGCGCCTGTCATGAAAATAAAATATGCGTCCGACCTTATACGCTCCCCCTTGTCTTTCTCAAGAAGGGCGATAGAATCATTAAAATTTTGTTTTTCAGTTGTCGAAGGGTCTCCCACGCAAAGTTATCGAAGGACAAAAAAAGTCGCATCACACCTGTGGAATCGACCGGTTTCGCCGCGTGCGCGTTGCTAGTCGACTTCCCATAACCGTAAAGGTTGTTTATCATGACGATCATGAACAAAGAAGAAAAGCAAGCTCTCATCGCCGAATATCGCCGTAGCGATTCCGACGTCGGGTCCCCTGAAGTTCAGGTTGCGATTCTTACCAAAAAGATCAACGCGCTGACCGAGCACATGAAGAAGAACAAGAAGGACTTCTCGACTCGTCGCGGCCTTCTCCAGATGGTCAGCCGTCGTCGCCGGCTCCTCGACTACCTGGCCGCCAGGGATCAGGCTCGTTACGTCGAGCTCATCAAGCGCCTCGGACTCCGCAGATGATTTCAAAGCGTCGCTCGTTCAGACCGAAAGGGTTTCAGCGGAGCGACGCGTTTTTTTCCGGGTAAAAACTGCCGCGCGGCGCTCCGCCGTATGCGTCGTGCGTTTTTACCCGCGCCCCCTGTTTTCTAAGTCGACCGCTCGCGTTAATCTGCGTTTAACGCGAGGTCGGCGCCCGTTCCTGGGGAACGATATAATTCGGTTTCGGTTGATTGTCGTTTTTTGAGGAAGTTTGAAAAATCGCGTTGCGCGAACAGGCGTCTGGTCCGTCTTTTCGCCACTGGCAGATTTCTTTGACGAGCCGTTGCGCAGCGCGTTGCATTGACGATTGAAAAGAGGTCGAGCCCATTGCTCTCGCAGGACCTCGAACAAAGCTTCAGCCGTCGGACGAAGCAGGTTCCGTCGGTTTGTGGAATATGAAAGGTGTTGCTTTGAAAATTAGAGTTGAAAGAAATATCGGGGACGGACTGTTTTGGATCGAAACGGGAGAGCTTGCCAAGCAGGCTCATGGCAGTTGCCTCGTCGGTTACAACGAGAACGTCGTCCTTTGCGCGACGACGACCGCCCCGAGTAAGCCCGGCGCCGATTTCTTCCCCCTCACCTGCGATTATCGCGAGCGCGTCGCCGCCAGCGGCAAGTTCCCGGGAGGTTTCCTCAAGCGCGAAGGACGCCCGGGTCTCAAGGAAATCCTCACGTCGCGCCTGATCGACCGTCCGATTCGTCCGCTCTTTCCCGACGGTTTCTACAACGACGTTCAGGTCTTCGCCAACGTGCTGGCCTGCGACCAGAAGAACGATCCCGACGTCGTCGCCATGAACGGTTGCGCGACGTGCCTGCAGCTGAGCCCTCTGCCCTTCGAAGGTCCGCTCGGATCGGTCCGACTCGGTTATGTCGACGGCGAATTCATCCCGTTCCCGACCGTTCAGCAGCTTGAGAACAGCGATTTGGATCTCGTCGTCTCCGGCAATATGAACTCCGTCCTCATGATCGAAGGGTTCGGTCGCGAGCTTCCCGAGCCGAAGATGTTCGAAGCGATCATGACCGCGCACAAGTACGTTCGCGAACTCTGCGAACTGCAGCTCGAACTCGTCGAGAAGGTCGCGCCCGAAAAAATGACCTTCACGCCGATCGACACGAAGCCGCTGTACGACGCGCTCATGGAAAAATATTACGACGAATTCCGCGCCGCCAAGAAGACGGAAGGCAAGCTCGCGCGCGCTCAGGCGTGCGACGACGTCAAGGCGAAAGCGCGCGAAGAACTCGTCGTCGAAACGGTCGAAGGCTCCGAGGAGCCCAATCTCTTCGCTCCGGAATACTTTGAAGTCGCGTTCAACGACTTCACGGCGCGCGTCGTGCGCGATATCATCCTCTCCGGCGAACGCCTCGACGGTCGCGGAATCAAGGAGGTCCGTCCGATCGACTGCCGCATCAACGTCCTGCCGCGCGTCCATGGCTCCGCGCTCTTCCAGCGCGGCGAAACTCAGGCGCTCGTGACCGTCACCCTTGGCACCGCCAAGGACGAACAGCGCGTTGAAGGCCTCTTCGACGAATACACCAAGCGCTTCATGCTCGACTACAACTTCCCGCCATACTCCGTCGGCGAATGCAAGCCGTACCGCGGCGTCGGGCGGCGCGAATACGGTCACGGCGCTCTCGCGGAACGCAGTCTCAAGTCCGTTCTCCCTGACCCGGAAACCTTCCCCTATACGGTCCGCGTCATCTCCGATATTCTCGAATCCAACGGCTCAAGCTCCATGGCGACCGTCTGCGGCGGCACCCTCGGGCTGATGTCCGCCGGCGTGCCGATTGTCAACCCAGTCGCGGGCATCTCGATCGGTCTCGTTAAAGAAGCGGACGACAAGTGGATCACGATGACCGACATCATGGGCGACGAGGATCATTACGGGGACATGGACTTCAAAGTCGCCGGCACGCAGAACGGGGTCACCGGGATCCAACTCGACCTCAAGACGAACGGTATCTCGAAGGAGATCATTGCGCAGACGCTCAAGCAGGCGCGCGAAGCGCGAATCGGCATTCTGCGCAAGATGCTCGCGGCGGCGCCACGTCCTGCGGAAGAGATCTCCGAGTACGCGCCAAGGTTGCTCCGCACTCAGATCGATCCGGAGAAGATCGGTCTTCTCATCGGGCCCGGTGGCAAAACGATCCGGAGTATTCAGGAATCGACGGGCGCGAGCGTAACCGTGGAAGACGACGGGTCGGTCGTTGTCGCCTCGAGCGATCTCAGCAGCGCGGAAGCGGCGCTCAAGGAAATATCGAGACTCACGGCCTCCGTCGAGATTGGCAAGATTTACGAAGGCGTCGTCAAGAGCATCCAGAATTTCGGCGCGTTCATGGAGATCCTCCCCGGTCGCGAAGGTCTCTGCCACATCAGCGAGCTCTCCGACGTTTTCGTCAACGATATTCAGAGCTTCTGCAAGGTCGGCGACAAATTCGAAGTCAAGGTCGTCTCGATCGACGATCAAAATCGAGTCAAGCTCAGCCGTCGCGCAGTCCTTAAAGAACGCGGCGAAAGCGATCGTCCGGAAGGGGCGCCAGACCCGGCGGAACTTGAGGAGCATCCTCGTCGCGAGCCTCGCGAGGAACGCCGGGAACGCGAAGACCGCGGCGAACGTCGTGAAGTCCGCCGCCCGTCGCGCCGTCGTCCTCCGCGAGACGACTTCTGAGTCTCCGCGCTATGACGACGTTTGAAATCACTTGATAACAACAGGCTCTAAAGCATCGCGTTAGAGCCTGTTGTTTTACGACGGAGGCGTAAATCAGCGCCTTTTTGTAAAAGCCGTTGCGACGCGTGTTTTGCCCATTTTCTAACAGAGTCGGCTTTTCAAAAATCGTCAAAAAAAAGTTAGACTCTTTTAAATTTGTTGGTTTATTGTACAATTCAGGCGAAATTGACAGCGTTTCACCGTTTGACGACGGACGATTTCATCGTCGCTGAATCACAGACGCTCCCCATTGGGCTGTCGTGCGTTACGCGCGGTCGTTATGAATTCATTCCTGATGATTTCAGGACAATTTAATGTTTTACGGAAAGGTTCAATTCATGAGTACGAGAAAGAATCTGCGTCTCTTT
>CACYBR010000262.1 GCA_902772705.1 uncultured Planctomycetota bacterium | reverse complement strand
TCACGCGCGTGTTCGTAGATCGCCAGGACTCGCGGCAGGTCGTCGGGCGTCGTCATGCGGATATTCATCGTTCTCACGCCTTCTCCTGAGGAGCGTTCTTCGCCAGCTTTGAGTCGAGATAACGCTCAAGCGCGTCGAGGCGGTCGCGGTCGAGCGGCGCGGTCTTTTCCAGAGGATTGACGAGCCCGAGCTTCTCGTACTTGAAGAAGCCCATCGTGTGGAACCCGAGGAGCTCGTAACGCTCGAAACGGAAATCCCGAACGAGCGCCGCGTACTGATCCATATCGGCTTCCGTGTCGTTGATTCCGGGCACGACGACGGTGCGCAGCCAGAGACGTTTGCCGGTTTGCGTGCAGAACCGCCCGACTTCGAGAAAGCGGTCGAAGACGCCGCCGGTGTATTTCCGATATCGTTCCGGGTCAGGAAATTTAATATCGAGAATGACCATGTCGGCGCCGGCGATCGCCTTTTTGACGGGCTCGGTCAACGGAACGCTTCCTGAGGTGTCGAGGCAGTATCCGATCCCTTCGCTTTGGAGCGCCGGCGCAATTTCGTTGATGAAATCGGCGTTGAGGAGCGGCTCGCCGCCGGAGAAGGTGACGCCGCCGCCGTTTTTGAAGTACGGCTTGAATCGCCGCGCTTTTTGAAAGACCTGTTCCGCCGTCATTTCGGTCGACGACGGAAACCACGCGTCCGGATTATGGCAATACCAGCACCGGAGGGGGCATCCGGTCAGGAACACGTCGTACCGGAGCCCCTCGCCGTCGAGCGCGGCCATCGATTCAAAGGAATGGATGTTTGCCATGAGTCGCTAATTCGCCCTATCCGCAACGAGTCGTAATCGCGCCGTCGCTCACATCTTGACGTGGAAGGTTCGGGCAACGACCTCTTCCTGCTTGTCGCGCGTGAGCTTATTGAAGTTGACCGCGTAGCCGGAGACGCGGATCGTCAGCGACGGATAGAGCGTCGGATCGTTCATCGCGGCGACGAGTTTCTCGCGGTTGAGCACGTTGACGTTCAGATGATGCGCGTCCTGCTGGAAGTATCCGTCGAGCATCGTGACGAGGTTGCCGATTTGCGCGTCCTTATCGCGGCCGAGCGCGTCGGGCGTGATCGAGAACGTGTTGGAGATCCCGTCCTGACAGCAGGCGTAGTTGAGCTTCGCGACGGAGTTGAGCGACGCGAGCGCGCCTTCGCAGTCGCGACCATGCATCGGGTTGGCGCCCGGCGCGAACGGCTGACCCGCCTTGCGTCCGTCGGGAGTCGAGCCCGTCTTGCGACCGTACATGACGTTCGACGTGATCGTCAGAATGGAGAGCGTGTGACGCGCGCCGCGGTACGCCGGGGTCTTGCACAGCTCCTTGTAGAAGTACTCGATCAGATCCTTGCCGATGAGGTCGGCGCGGTCGTCGTCGTTGCCGTACTTCGGGAACTCGCCTTCGACGTCGAATTCCGTTATGACGCCGCGCTCGTCCTTAATCGGCTTGACCTTTGCGTACTTGATCGCCGAGAGGGAATCGATCGCGACGGAGAATCCGGAGACGCCAAACGCCATGAGCCGCTCCACGTCCGTGTCGTGCAGCGACATCATGAGACGCTCGTACGCGTATTTGTCGTGCATGTAGTGGATGATGTTCATCGTGTTGACGTAAAGACGCGCCATCCAGCTCAGATACGTCTTGTAGGACGCGTAAACCTTGTCGAAATCGAGGACTTCGCCCGCAGGATAGACCGGGCCTTCCGGCGCGACCTGAACGCCGTCCTTTTCGTCCTTGCCGCCGTTGAGCGCCATGAGGAGGACCTTCGCAAGGTTGCAGCGCGCGCCGAAGAACTGCATCTGCTTGCCCGTCTTCATTGCGGAGACGCAGCATGCGATGGAGTAGTCGTCGCCGTACATTCTGCGCATGAGGTCGTCGTTCTCATACTGGATCGAGTCCGTGTCGATGCTGACCTGAGCGCAGAAATCCTTGAACGCCTGAGGAAGCTTTTCGGACCACAGAACCGTGATGTTCGGCTCGGCGGAGGTCCCAAGGTTGTACAGCGTCTGGAGGACCCGGTAGCTCGTCTTCGAGACCATGTGCTTGCCCTCGCCCGTCACGCCGCTGAGCGAAAGCGTGACCCAGACGGGGTCGCCCGCGAAGAGGTCGTTATATTCGGGTGTGCGCAGGTGGCGAACGAGTCGAAGCTTGATGACGAGGTCGTCGATAAGCTCCTGCGCCTGCGATTCAGTGAGCGTTCCTTCGTCGAGGTCGCGCTGAATGTAGACGTCGAGGAATTCAGCGATACGTCCGATGGAGTTCGCCGCGCCGTTCTGTTCCTTGACGGCGCCCAGATAGCCAAAGTACAGCCACTGAATAGCTTCCTTCGCGTTCTTCGCCGGTCCGGAAATATCGTAGCCGTAGCGCTCCGCGAGCTTCTTGAGCTGGAACATGAATTCAAGTTGCTTGGCGAGGTCTTCGAGCAGCCGGATCGTCTCGTCGTCGTACCAGTCCTTTTCGCCAAGTCGCTGCTTGTCGAGATTCTTCTGCTCGATCAGGTAGTCCATCCCATAGAGCGCGACGCGGCGATAGTCGCCGATGATGCGTCCGCGCGCGTACGCGTCCGGGAGTCCCGTGAGGATACCCGCATGACGCGCTTTGCGGATCGTGCTCGTATAGGCGCGGAAGACGCCGGTGTTGTGCGTCGTGCGGTATTTAAATTCGTCGCGGATATCCTGAGAGAATTCGTAGCCGTACGCCTCGCACGCCTGCTCCGCGTTGCGGATGCCGGCGAACGGCGAGACGCCGCGCTTGAGCGGCGCGTCCGTCTGAAGTCCGACGATGATATCCGTGTCCTTATCGACGACGTAGCCGGGCTCGTGCGACAGAATCGTGAGGACCTTGGACGTGTCGACGTCGAGGACGCCGCCCTTCTCGTTCTCCGCGATCAGCAGCTCCTTAACGCGCGCCATTTCGCGATTCGTGCGTTCCGTCGGACCTTCCAGGAACGAAGCGTCGCCGTTGTACTGCGTGTAATTCAACTTAATGAAGTTGGACACGTTGATACCGTCGCACCACGCGCCTTCACGAAAACCTCTCCACGCCTCCGAATTTGCCATTTCTGTCTTTCTCCTGTTGAAGGAATCTGGTCGTGAGCCGTCCGTCACGGAAGGTCTCTCGTCAGACGTTTCGCTTACGCCCGACGCTTCCACACGATCGTCAAGTCGACAAAAGACTTGCGTCGAGGAAGTGCGCCGCCGGCGACAACTCTGCGCGCATGTAGAACTGGTTGTCCAGCCTTTGAGAGCGCTGAATACACCACCGGTAGCGTTTAGGAGGCTTTATTGTACCAAATACACAACGTCGTCAACCCCCTTTTTTCTTCTTTTCCATGATTCGCGCAGAAAGACGGCGCGCCGACGCCAGAAGCTGGCTTCTGGGCGCACGGTCGCCGTCAAACCGGAAAACTGTGACCTGCGCCGCTCGCTTTGCCGCCGCGTCAGAGGGAATCGGCGAAGACTTTGCGAACGTCGTCCTTCGACAGGACCTTATATCCGCCGCCGAGCACGACCGTGCCGTTGACGAGGTCGTCGAGCGACGCTTCCGACGCGCCGAGCTCACGAAGACTCAGCACGAGCCCGAGCTCCTTCATCCACGATTCCATCGCCGCGAGCCCCGACTCCGCGAGCTCCCTTTCCGATTTGCCCGACGGGTCGACGTTCCAGACCGTCTGGGCGAACCGCGCGAACTTCGGCAGTCCGGCGTCCATAATAAAACGATAATAGGGCAGCGAGACCGCCGCAAGCGTCATGCCGTGCGTCGCGTTCGTAACGCCGCCGACGCTCTGACCGAGCATATGCACCATCCAGTCTCCCGACTTGCCGCGCGATATCAGCGTGTTAAGCGCCCACGTCGAGGACCACATGATATTGCTGCGCGCCTCGTAATTCTGCGGATCTTGAATCGCGTCGCGACTCGACTTAATGACCGAGCGCATGAGACCTTCGGCGAGATAGTCGCTCGTATTGTCGTCCGCGCCCGAAAAATACTGCTCGCAGATGTGATTGAAGATATCGTAAATTCCCGCGACCATCTGATATTTCGGCAGCGACATGGTATAGCGCGGGTTCATAATGGAAAACCGCGGCATGATCTTTTCGTCGGCGAAGACGTGGCCCATCTTGAGCTTCTTTTCAGGGTGCGTTATGACGGCGCCGGCGTTCATTTCGGAGCCGGTTCCCGCCATGGTGAGGATCGCGCCGACGGGCAGCGTCTCGCAGGTCGGTTCCTCGAAGCGGATGAAATACTTTTCCCAGAGGTCGTCGTCGCCGCTGTTGACCGAAACGCATAGCGCCTTGGAATAGTCGATGACGGAGCCGCCGCCGACCGCGAGGATGAATTCCGCGTTATGCCTTCGCGCGATCTCGACGCCCTCGTAGAGCTTGTGAATCGTCGGGTTCGGCATGACGCCGGGGTCTTCCGCGACGTTCTTGCCCTCGTCTTTGAGGATCGCCATGACCGCGTCGTAGAGTCCGTTCTTCTTGATGGAGCCGCCGCCGTAAACGAGCAGAACGTTTTTACCGTATTTTTTGAGCTCGGTATGGAGATTGTCGAGCGCGTTTTCGCCAAAGTAGAGTTTCGTCGGGTTGCAGTATGAAAAATTCCCTAACATTGCGTGTTCCTTTCATTAAACGATTGTCCCAGTCGCGCGCGACGCCGTAGGAACGGCGCGCGGTCGCGACGACGCTGACGCCGGGTCAGACGCCTTCCAGTTTACAGAATCGCGGCTCTGACGCAAGACGACGACGCACGACGACTCAGCGTTCGCCGCAAACGCCTCCTGCGACGCCATGCG
>CACYBR010000261.1 GCA_902772705.1 uncultured Planctomycetota bacterium | reverse complement strand
TCGACAAAATTGGCGCAGTCACGAACGGAATAGCGATCGGAGCCGAACGGGTAGACGCGCTCGCCGCGTTCGTTCGCGACCGTCGGGTGATTCAGGATCGGACTTGCGTCGACGTTGTCGAAATCGACGTAAACGAGCGTTTCGCGCAGGTCGAACAGCAGTGCGAGTCGCTGGGCGGGTCCAATCGCTTTGGGACGTACGACGTACCGAGCGCCGGGCGTTCCCACCTCATGGCATCCAGAAGTTGCGCATCGTTTCTGAATCGCGGGCAGCGCGCTGCGGCTAAATCGTTCCAACGCGGCGGGGGGAAGCGTCTTTCCCCAGGCGTCGAGTTCGGAGTCGACGGGGTTCGTCGCCTTCTTTTTGTTAGAGACCTGAGAAGCGGCGGCGTTCTGAGCGAGTTTCCGGTCTTCGAACTCGGCGACGGCGCGCGAGGCGTCGGCGCGGAATTTTTCGGCAAGCGCGAGCTCGTCGATTTTTTTCTGAAGCGCGCGTCGCTCCGCGTCGTCGACGGAGTCCGCCAGGCGTTCGGTCAGAACGGCAAGCGCGGCGGCCCCGAGCTGACGGCGACTCGCCCAGTCCGCAAGCTTGAGGACTTCGTTGACGTCTTCCATCGGCGTCACGCTAACCTTGTACGCCAGAACAGATTCGCGCGTGTCGCCGATAAACAGGACGTCCAGTTTGGACGCTGTGACCGAACCTCCGGAGGGAAAGACGATTCCGTACGACTCGCCGCGATCGACAAGCCGCCCTTCCCAGACGACCCCGGTGCGCGTGAGCACGAATCGCGTCGGCGCGGAGTCTTCCGCAGACGCGGTCTGAATTTCGGACCCAGCGGAAGCCGCAGGAACCGCGTCCTCCTGCGCGCGCGCAGGCGCGGCCAACGCCGCCGTCAACGCCAGCGTTCCAATCAAAAGCGCAACGTCTTGTCTGATATGTTCCGTCATGAGAATAAGCGTCCTGCGTTATCGTTTAACCTTATCGACGCGCCACGCCGACGTGCGCGTCGACTCCGTAATTATCAAATAGGAGACGTTGTTCCACCGCGCGACGCACAACCCGGTTATCTCCGCGCCATACTGGAACTCGTCTATCTGGGCGCCCAGCGCGTTGAAGAATCGAACGACCCCGTTGGCGGACGCGACGAGCCATTCGTCGTAACCGTCGCCGTCAAGATCTCCGGAACGAAGCGGCTCGACGATCCCGTCCTTCATAGGCGGAATCACGCTTCGCCATCGTTCGTTTCCGTTCGCGTCGAACCCGACGAAGTATGTCACGTCGGTTCGATCGTCGACCACAATCGCGGCAAATCGCGCGCCGTCTTCCGGAACGCGTTCCGTCGTGGCAAACCAGCGAAAGGTCTCCCCTTCTTTGACGGTCGGCGGCGTTCGTGGTTCGCCGGAAACAGCGTCGTACGCGGAAACGGCGCCATTTTTGGTTTTCGTAACGTCCAGCGCCCAGCAGACCGGCGAACATTCTTCGTCGTCGCCTCGCCGATCGACGGCGATCTGCGTCGTGGTTAGAACGGACTCGTCCTTCCACAGAACGCGGCGCGTTTCCATATCGATCGCGTAAACGCCGTTCGTCGCGGCGGCGCTCGCGTCCGACGCGGCGACGACTCCCAGAAAGAGCTCGGGAATCCCGTCGCGGTCGCAGTCGGCGAGTCGCGCGTCGCCTATTCGCTGATCCGCGCTCTGTCCGACTTCGAGCGAACCAAGATCGTTGAAACGCTCGTCGAATCGATGAAGCTTGCGCGAGACGCCCGACGACGACGCGACGTAATAACGCCGATCCTGCCCGAACTCGACCGACCGAACGAACGTGATCGGTTCGCCTGCGGCGGCGGCGGGACTCGTTTTGCGAATCAGTTTGCCACGGGGCGACAGAAGCGCGAGCGCGTTGCCGTCGCAGGGCACGATCAGCAGGTCCTCGAGGACGCCGGCGCGGCGTTCGCGCGTTTCCCACGTCTGTCCGTCGCTCGTTCGCGACGCGGAGGAGACTGCCAGAGGATTGCACGGCGAAAAGAGTTTGTCATAGCGCCAGACCTCATGCAGACGCATCGTTTTCGTCATCTGCCTCGGGGGCGCCTCAAGCGTCCGCGTCGTTTCAAGGGTCGTGCGATAGAGCTCGCTGGTCGTCGCCGATTCCATGAAGCGTTCAAATCGCCGCGCGTTTTCATACGTCGCGTTGAATTCGCTCTCGCGAGGATCGCGTCCTTCGTCGAGTTCGCCAAACGCGTTCTCGAGCTTGCCGACGTCCGACGAGCCGCAGACAAATCGGAGCGTGCGCCCCGACGCGTCCAGAAGCGCCAGCGACGGCGTCACGAGCGCGGGATAATCGGGAGCGCGCCGCATGAAAACGGAACTGTCGAGACGAGTCGAACGCACGCGCGCGTCCTTGAAGAACTCGCGCGCAAACTCCTCCGCGGCGGGATCCGAATCGACGTTCGCAGCATAGAACCTCGCGTCGGGTCGTTCGTCCGCAAGCGCGGCAAATTCTTCAAACGTCGCGTTGAGCGCGTCGTCGTCCGCGCGCCAGAAGCAGAGCGCCGTCGTCTGACGTTCCACGGCGTCGCTCCCCTCGTCGAACCCTTCGAGCGCTTCCAGAGGAAAACGCTGATTGAGCGCGGAAACCTCCGGCGGTTCG
Source organism: uncultured Planctomycetota bacterium (assembly GCA_902772705.1). Taxonomy (GTDB): domain Bacteria; phylum Planctomycetota; class Planctomycetia; order Pirellulales; family Thermoguttaceae; genus RUG369. The sequence goes on along the minus strand of CACYBR010000261.1, from coordinate 1,715 downwards.
AAATGGTCGACTCTTCTGAGCGCGACCTCGTCGTCGTCGGCCCCAAATTCGAATTCCGACGCGTCGCACGGAGACGTCTGCGACAGAATCTGGCGCGGAAATTCAACCCGCACCGCGACGACGCGCGCGTCCGCGACCGGCGCCTGAAGGCGTTCGGCGGGTAGCTCGCAGCGAACGAGCGCGCGAGTCGCCCGGGCAAACCAGTAGACGCGAACGCCGGCGCCCGCGTCGACTTCCACACGGTCGCAAAGAACGTCCTCCTGCTCCAGGTCTTCTTCGAACCGCAGATATGCGGGCTCGAGCAGTTTTAACTTCGCGTTAAGGGGCGCGAGCGTTTTGAAGGGATCGCGCGAAAAGAGCAGGATCAACTGGGGCGAGGTCCAGAACACGTCAGGGGGCGTTCCCAGATTGGCGGCGGCGGCGAACTCCGAATCAGGATAGAATTCGCGGATCGACGTGAGCAGCATGGGAGCGGGTCGTTCGACGATCTGTCCGGCAAAAGCGTCGCCGAGGATCTCGGCGCGGATCGTCTTGCCGTCGGAACGCAGAAGGCTTCGTCCAAACTCCATGCGAACGTAATTCGGTTTCGCAAAGCACAGGGAACACGCAACGCGCGTCGAATTCGTCGTACGCTCGCCTTCGCGTTCGTACAGAATTTCCGCGTAGCCGTCGTCTCTGTAATATTTAGCGTTGGCGTATGCGCGGGTCGCTTCGCGTAGAAGCTTTTCCGCCGTAAGTCCCGGAAGAGCGCCGGGCGCGAGCTCGACCGCCTCTTTGACGCGCGCGTCGTCGTCTGTCGCGAGCTCGCGACGACCAAAAAGCGTCATGGACGACAGGAGGAAGGCGCCAAGAAATAGAATCAGCAGCACGGGAGCATATTGCGCCGCCGTTCTTCTCATTCTTTCCTGAAAATCAGTCTTCCGCATCGAACCGCCTTTTTACCAACACAATCGCGCGCCAAACGTCCACAACCGCAAAGCGCCCATAACGGACGCAATCCGGCGATCATGGAGAAACTTAACGATAAAATCAGAAAAAATCAATAGCGTAAGAATACGAGTCTCTTTTCGAATCGTCAACCGTCGTTGGAGGAAGAATCGTCGCAGCCGACGACGCTCGCTGGTTTGACGCGCGTGAGCGAGGCGTCCGTGTCGTCGAGCTGCGCAGGATTGACGTGGACCATCACGTGCTTGACGCATGGGAACCGCTCTTCAACGGCGTTATGGACCTCGTGCGCGATTCGATGCGCAACGAAAAGGGTCGCGTTTCCGTCGACCGCGATTTCCGCCTCAACGTAAACGCGATTCCCAAATTGACGCGTGCGTATCAGATCGAGATGCTCGACGCTCTTGTTCGCAAGAATACACGCGCGGATCTCCTCCTCAAACTTGTCGTCGCACGCCGTGTCGACCGCCTGAGACGCGGAACGACGAAGAATGCCGATCGCGACGTGAAGGATGAACACGCTGATGACGATCGACGCGAGCGGATCGAGAATCGGAAAGCCCATGCGCGCGCCCGCGACGCCAATGAGAGAGCCGACCGACGAGAACGCGTCCGTACGATGATGCCATGCGTCGGCGCGAAACGCCGCGGAATCAAGCCGGTTCGCATAATACAGCGTGTACCAGAACATCGCCTCTTTCGCAACGATCGACACGATCGCCGCGACCAGCGGAAGGAGCGTTGGAATCTCCGGCGACGCAAGATTGGAC
>CACYBR010000260.1 GCA_902772705.1 uncultured Planctomycetota bacterium | reverse complement strand
GTCAGGCGAAAAGGAGCCTCTTATGAGAGAGTTTGACTACACGGCGCTGATCCGGAGAACGTGGGATACGGAAATCGTCAATTACGCCAGTTTGATTCACGAATATAAAGGGAAACAGGAGCTGTATCTTCGTCTGAAGCCGGTCGAGCTGGAGAAGCTGGTCGAGATTGCCAAAATCCAGAGCGCCGAGTCGTCCAACAGGATAGAGGGAATCGCGACGACCGCGAGCCGAATCCGGGCTCTTGTCAGGGAAAAGACGACGCCGCGAGATCGGGACGAATGCGAAATCGCCGGGTATCGCGACGTTCTCAATACGATTCATGAGAACTACGATTATATCCCGGTTCGGGGAAACTATATCCTTCAGCTTCATCGGGACCTGATGAAATATACGGGGAGCAGTCTGGGGGGCGCGTACAAGGTCACGCAGAATGATCTTCAGGAAACGAGAAGCGACGGCTCGACGTTTATTCGCTTTACGCCTGTTCCGCCGTATGAAACGGAATCGTGCGTCGACGCGATCTGCGAGAGCTTTCAGAAGGCGATTGGACTGAGGGAGGCGGACCCGCTGCTGATCATTCCTGTTTTCATCGCCGATTTCCTCTGCGTCCATCCTTTCAACGACGGCAATGGGCGAATGAGCAGACTTCTCACGCTGCTGCTCCTTTATCAGTCGGGCTACCGGATCGGACGGTATGTCAGTCTTGAGAAGCACATCGAAAAAACAAAGGTCTCGTATTACGACGCGCTGGAAAGAGCTTCTCAGGGCTGGCACGAAGGGAAGGGCGATCCGGAACCGTTTATCAAGTATATGCTTGGCGTCGTTCTGGCGTGCTACCGAGAGTTTGACGAGCGCGTCGAAGCCCTGAGCAAACCCGGCGGGCATGGAAAAGAGCTTGTGAAATCAAGCGCGACGGATATCGTCTGTTTGGCGATTGAGAGAAGGATTGGCAAGTTTACCAAAACGGAAATCCTGAACGACTGCCCGACGCTCAGTCGCTCGTCGGTCGAAGCCGGCCTCCGGGAACTGATCGCAAAGGGCGAAATCCAAAGATTCGGCGTCGGCCGCGCGACGTATTACCTGCGCTCCGACGCCGTTCGGCCGGGAGGCTCGGCGCCTGATTAAAGGCGCGTTCTGGCTCGCAACGGCTCCGCCGCCTTTGCTTGCGCCGGTCAACGTCTGGGGCCGCGTCATGAGCGCGTTGGCGATTATCGTTTGCGCCTTTTGGTCAGAACGACGATCGAATTACGTAAGGATTCGTCGTTAAGACGCGTTTCTGGTTTTAAAACTGGACCGCAAAGACGACGTCCGTTCTTTCGGGAATTTCCGAGGATTGCGATCGTACAGAAATCTTTCCTCCGTGGCTGAACAGGAGCGTTTCGCCGCGTCCGTGAGCCTCGTAATAAATTTTGGGGCCGTCGCGCATCGTCAAATAGGAAATAGTTGATTCTCCGGTGTTGTCGTAACAGCGCGAATGATTTCGCCTCTTTTGAGGAGCGGATCGCGCGCTAACCTCTCCTCAGGAGGCGGGTCGGTCGCCGCAACGCCGTCGCGGACTATTTCTCCTCGATCAGCCGCTGATACCGCTCCATGAGCGCGGCGACGACCTCCTGTTCGGGCATGTCGTCGGCAAAGGAGTACGCCGCCATGACGGCGCGGTCGTTCGCCGTATGCGCTTTGCGCAGCTCCGGCGGCATGGTCAGCTCGTCGTAGAGATCCGCGAGACTGCTGTCCGGATAAAGAGCGCGCGCGTCGAGGATTCCCTGCGCCGTTTGCGCGATCGCCCGTTGCTGGTCCTCCGTCGCGTCCGGCCACGGGAAATTGTTGTAGACGATCTTGGCGGAATAGCGATAATCGCTCTTCAACCGTCCGCAGACCGCTCGCATCCACGCCATGTGAACGCTCGACGTCAGTATTCCGAAGTGGTATAGCGTCGCGTCGGGGATGATGAGATTGGCGTTTGTTGAGATGGCGTTCTTATCCATAAAACCGATAGGAACATATCGTCTCCTTTCTGAAGTTGTACTTGGGACGAGGAGATAATTTGTGGTCGGCATGTTTTCAACTTGAAAACGTGTCGGCTTGTCAGCGAGTTTTCGCGTACTGGTTCGTACGCTTTTTAGTCGATATTCCCTGACTGCCTGAACGCGCTTCAAACATTCTGGCATTGATCTCAATTCATGAGGGGTACAGTCGCCGAGCCATAGGCAATATCGCGGTTTCTGATTAATAAACTCTGTCGATCCATATAACGGGTGGAAATAGTCGCTGGATTTTGGTTCTTTTTTGATGAATTCATCCATTTCCTCCTTTTCAAACAGATAGAATCCACCGTCTATTGGCTGATTACCTATTCCAATCGGAGGGACTTCGGAAAGGCACGTGTTTCTCGACTCAATGAAAACATTTTGAGCTTCGACGAGGTAGCCGTTGATATTTTGAGCCGGTATGTATCGGTTCCCGGAGAAAATCCTTTTTTCTCCCAAGAATGGCGCTTTACTGAAACCGACGATAACGCAATGAACATGCGCTTTTATGCTGGCCTCGCTGTCCCAGCGAAAGGTGCGATGGGCAAAATCGATATGAACTCCGTCGGCGAACAGCGGTTTCCAAAGAATTGCAACCGCCTCGCCCTGCGTTACCGAATTGGTCGAAACAAGAGCGACGCGTATTTTACTGCGAGAGATGAAATCTGCGGCTTTTTTATACCAGCAACTGACGTAATCAAGATCGCCGACATTCTTCCATTTTTCGCCGAAAGTATTGTACACGTCGTCCTTCTGGGCGCCGCTCATCAATCTGGCGCCCACAAACGGCGGGTTGCCCATGATGTAATTGAGCTTGTTCTTATCGACGACTTCGTTCCAGTCGACGCGGAGCGCGTTTCCTTCGTAGATATTGTCGTAATTGGTCAGCGGGAGGAAGTCGAGC
>CACYBR010000259.1 GCA_902772705.1 uncultured Planctomycetota bacterium | reverse complement strand
TGTAATCGCCGGGCGCCGAATTTCTGACCTCTGACGACCGCCGCAGATTGCTTCAGTCTGCGGCGGTTTTATTTTCAGCAAAAGAGGTCGCGACGGTTGGAGGGGGATACGGGAGCGTCGTGACCATGCGAACGCGATCCGATTCGCGAAGAACGCGACGCGCTCGCTATCGCCATAAAGTTTCTCTTTTCTTAGCGTTTCTTTTCTGGAGAAACGTCCTTTTTGCGTTTTAGTTTACGGATCGTCGCTCTCGCTCGTGAATATCGCGCAATCAAGACGCGCTCCTGAGAGAATAATCTACCCGAGACGAGGCTTCAGAAACAACGCCGCAAGCCGCCTTCGTTGAAAAGGTCAAAAACTTAGAGTCGAAAGATCGCAGTAGAAGCGTATTATCGAATTGCCCGGCGGCTTGAATCAAATCACTTGTTTCGCGTCGTGGACGTCGAAGGGAGAGTTGATTTCGTCGACGTCGTTGACGCGCGGGGCGCCGTCGCCGACTGAACGGGGTTCCTCGGGGGCGGCTCGACTTCGTCGCGCCCGTCGAGGTCGTCAGGATCGATTCCCTGACGCCGAGCGTTTTGAGGGGACGCGGCGCCCGATCCCTGGCGCGAGGTCTGTTCGTCGCCGATACGCAGGTTTTGCGCGGCGCGCGACCGTAAATCGGCAGAGGACGGAATGCGCACCGAAGAGTTTGAACGGGAACCCTGAGAAGACGCGTTCGGATCGAGGCCACGTCCGGAGTCGGCGAGCCCAGCGGCGCTTCGTTCGACGCTTCGTTGAACGGGGGCGGAACCTCGCGAGACGGGCGGGAGCGGCGCGTCGAGCGATCCGTCGTTACGCTCGTTCTTCGCAACGGAAGAAGCGGCGGAATCGAAGCTGTCAAGGAAACGTTCCGGAATCGCCGCAAGCCGGTTCTTTGAACGAGAATACCACACGCTGTTGGGATATTGATCGACGATCATATCGAACGCGACGAGCGCCTTGTCGTAATCTTTGGCGCGCAGCGCGATCTCGCCCTTGAGGAAGAGGAGATAGTCGACAATGGCGGAGTCCGGACGTCGCGCGAGCGCTTCGTTGACGAGCTTCTCGGCGGGCACGTCGTTGCGCATATCCGCTTCGATTTTCGCCAGTCGCCATACGGCGTGGCTCCAGTATGGGCTTGACGGATAATCCCGGTAAAGCCTTCCGAAGGTTTTAATCGCGGAGTTGACGTCTCCTCGTTCGAGCTCGTTCGTGCCGAGACAGTATAGCGCCGCGTCGGCGTACGGGAAATCGCCGCGACCGCTTGTCGCCTGACGGAGGTGTTCGATCGCCTCGTCGCGGCGTCCGACGGAGTCCGCCAACGCGCCGAGATAGTAGTACGCGACGGAAGCTTCCTGCGTGTTGGGCTCGTTCGCAACGAGTTGTTCACAGGTTATCTGCGCTTCATAGCGTTTGTCGAGTTCGAGGAGCGCGTTGGCGCGCAGAAGCGCGATACGCGCCGCTTCGGCAGGACAGTCGGTCCAGAAGGTCTCGGACTGGGTCATCGCCTCGAGAAGAATCTCGTTGGCGCGGTCAAATTCAAGATTGGAGTAGTAATTTGTCGCGCGTTCCAACACTTTGCGCGCTTCCGCAGGCGTGAGCGGCGTCGGCTCGGGCGGCTGACTCGTCTGGCCCGGCTGCGCGGCGCCCGAGGGCTGAACGTACTGCTGCTGCGGATTGACCTGATTATTGGGCGCGTAAGGCTGCCCGTTAGCGTCGACGAGAGGCTGACCGTTGGCGTTGACGAGCGGCTGACCGTTGGCGTTGACGAGAGGCTGACCGTTGGCGTTGACGAGCGGCTGACCGTTGGCGCCGACGAGAGGCTGGCCGTTGGCGCCGACGAGAGGCTGACCGTTGGCGTTAACGAGAGGCTGGCCGTTGGCGTTTGTCTGCTGATTGGGCAGCGCGGGCCGCATATTTGACGTCGTGCCGGCGGCGTTGGGGGTCGTGTTCTGGACAAGCCCGGTTTGCGAATTGGGCAGGTTCAGATTCAGATTCGGCGTTTGACCAGCTTGCGGAGCAGCGGCGGTTCCCGCGGGCGTTTGCTGAACGTTGTTCGGCGCCAGATACGGAGCGCCGCCAGACTGATTGGGGATCGTCGTCTGGTTCTGGATCGGCGTCTGGTTCTGATACAGGGGCTGATTTGAACTGAGCGGCTGATTGGAGGCGGGCGCCTGGTTCAAATAGAGCGGCGTATTCGCGCCAGCAGCCGGCTGACCCTGCGGTTGCAGGACCTGATTGTTCTGTTGAGGCTGCGAGAAGCCGTCGCCTCCGTAGGGAACGCCGGAATACATGGAGTCTGGCGTCAAGACGGCGAAGGACGGCTGCTGAGCGTTGGCGGCGTTGTTGATCGCCGCCTGACGACCCTTGTCGATCGCGTTCAGGACCATGGAAATGGACGGATCGTTGAGCGTGGCGACGTAACGCGACGTCGCCTGATATAACGATTCCTGAGCGACGTTGTCGGACGGATTGCGAGCGGCTCCGTAGCGGCCCGCGTAAGCGATGGTCAAGACGCCGCAGGCTTCGACGAAATCGAGCGGTTCAAGACGCGGGGCGCCCGGCACGTAGTTGAAGGTAACGGAGCTGGAACCGAGCGACGTTGGCGCGAGCAGCGTGCCGAGACTCGTGATGACCTGATCGCGATTGCCCTTGGCGAGCTCGACCATGGCGCGGTAAGAGGTGATCAGATCGGGATTCGTACGACCATATTGCGAGTTCGCGAGAACGTTGAGGAGCGACTCCGCTTCTTCGATGCGTTTGAGCGCCAGCAGAAGCTTGATTTTAACGGTCGCCGCTTCGACCGGCAGCGTCGATCCGAGCCGTTCGACTTCGTCGAGGATATTGAGCGCGCGCTGATATTCCTTCATGGCGAAAAAGGCGTACGCTTCGTAGAGATAAGCGTCCTGAACCGTCGCGAGCGCGGACGGGTCGTTCCGATAACGCTGGATATAGCTTTCCAGCAGCGTGACGGCGTCTTGAGGCTTGTTCTGAACGAGCATGAGCAGCGCGCGTTGAATCGTCGCCTGCCCGACGATGTTCGAAGGGGCTGTCGAGTCGTTGGCAATCAGCGTCAGTTGCTGATCGGACTGAGCGTACTGTCCCTTGCGCCCGTACAGCGTCGCTTTTTCGAGCTTGCAGAACCATTTGAGAGGGGAATTGGGATATTCCGCTTCGCTTCGGTCATAGTAGGCGATAGCCTGATCGAGCGACCCGACGTTCGTTTCACAAACGCCAAGATAGTAGTAGACGTACTGGAGAAAATCGTCCTTTGGGAATTCCGATTGGAACTGGAGGAGCTTGGCTCTTGCGGTCGTGTAGTCTTTTTCGAGGAAGTATGAACGCGCGTCGTGGAAGAGCGCGTCGCGATAGAAGGGGGCGCTGACGCCCTGTCTGAGGATGTAAGCGAAGTGAGTTCGCGCCGTCGTCGTGTCCGCCTTGTTGACTTCCGGTCCGCTGACGCAACGCACAAGATACGCGCATCCGAGATAAAGCTCGCCTTTGTTGCGATTCGTCGAGTTTGGATACTGAGCGACAAATGTTTCGAGAGTCGAGATGGCGTTGGCATAGTCGCCGTTTTGATGATACGATTGACCCGCGGCGAGCAACTCGTCGCCTGCCGCAGCCAGAACCCGACCAGGCGTCGCGAGCGCCGCGAGCGCAAGGAGGAACGACGCGATGAAAACACGCGCGTTCAACTCCCGTCTCTCGTTGCGACGGATGTCGTAGCTTTTCATTTCGACGCCTCTTGGTTTTCTATGGAAAAAACAATCGCATCATGAGCGACTCTGACAATATATCATGTCAAGTATAATCAAACGGCGCAAAGGCGACAACTCAAAATCCGAAGACAAGGTTAAAAAAGTATTTTTTAACGAATTTTATGTGCGCACTTTAGCGATAGAGACAAAATTGACGTTTAATACGTTTCCACGCGTCCGGAGGGACGATTGCGTTCGTTTTGACGAACTCTTTTCCATCCTTGTCAAAGGCGTTGATTTTTGGAACGCCATAAGATATAATTACCGTCGACGCAGGGGCGCTCTTTCAGGGGAGCGTGCGTCCAACCTGAACGATCCTTATGGGACCGCTCTGTCCTGCGGTAAAGTCCGCCTTTAAAGGTCAAAGTTTTCCGATCTGATATCCCCAATACAAGGAACATACCATGGCTAACAATCAGAACAACAACGCGTCGAACGAACCCTGGCGTGCTGGACGACCCTCGTTCAAGGCGTTCTACCCCGAAATCTTCCTGTTGACGCTGATTACGATCGCTTTCATCGCGATCGCCGTGCAGCTGAGTTGCTCCACGATACGAAAGGCCAAGGGCGCCGCTAGCGACAAGCCCGCCGCCGTTAGTCTGGACGCTCCGCTCCTCGCGCCGCTCGCCTTCGCCCAGGACGCTTCCATTGACGAAGCCGCTCCCGCTCCCGCAGCCGACGAGCCCGCCCCTGTCGCCGAGGACGCCGCTCCCGCCCCCGCTGACGCCCCCGCCCCCGAACAGACGAACGACGAAGTCACGCCCGTGAGCGACGTGCCGCTACCGCCTGCGACGTCTGAGCCTGCCCCCGATAAAAAGACCAAGTCTGAATCCCCGTGGACAAAGGTCGTTTGGATTTGGGTCGTCTGTCTGATCGTGCCCGTGATTCTGTGGGTCTGGCGCGGCGTTCTTTGGATCTGCGCCGTCTGGGGCGTTTACTATGAGCTCCGTGTCGATCCGGACAATCCGCGCGCGACGACCTTCCTCACAACGCATGGTATTCTCAATAAGAAGACCGATTCTCTGCACATCGGTTCGATCAAGGACATTCAAAGTCATCAGACTTTCTTCCAGAAGTACTTCATGGGCGGAGTCGGCACAATCATCCTCTTTACGAACGATCTGACCGACGGCAAGGTCGAAATGAAGAACATGCCCGAGCCGAGTCGTATTTTCAACGCGCTCGATTCGCTTCGTCGGAATTACTGGAGCCGCGGAGGCATGCAGCTTCACTCCGGCGCCGAAACGGAGCCCGACGCGGACGGCGGCTTCAACGACGAACTCCATAACGGCTGAGAATTTGCGTTTCTCCTGGTCGTAGCCGAGCGCTTTTCGGCGGCGCGCCGTTTCTTCTTGACTTTCTTTTTTGCGACGGATAAACTAACGAACGTCGTCGGAGTCGCCGAGCCTGGCGTCTTCGACGGCGTTTTTTTGTTTGGACGATTTCGGCGCCTTTGCGCCGTAGCTATGTTTTTGAAAGGCTTGGTATGAAATATCTGAAACTTGGGGTCGCGTTTCTGACGTTTGCCGCGACCTTTGTCGCCGCCGCGAACGCCCTGTCCGCCGACGCTCAATGGACGATCCGTAATAAAGCGCGTGAAACGATAACCGTCGTCGCTCACAGGGGCGCGGGCGATCTTGCGCCTGAGAACTGCGTTTCTTCTCTCGAACTCACGTGGGGAATGGGCGGGATACCTGAAGTAGACGTGCGAACGACGAAGGACGGTCGCATCATGATGTTTCATGACTCGAACTTCGAGCGGGTCTGTCCTCACGAGTCGGAAGAGATCCGCAAATCGAGCGTCGAGACAATGACGTACGACGAGGTTCGTAAGCTCGATATTGGCTCGTTCCGCGGCGAGCAGTATAAAGGCGAAAAAGTCGTCTCGATTGAAGAGATTGTTGAGGAACTCAAAAAAGACAATCGTCGCGAGATCGTGATTGACGTCAAAAAAGTCGACTTTAAGGCGCTGACCGACGCCGTCAAGGACGTTCGTTTTCAGACGACGCTCACGTCTGGAAACGAAGACGATCTTGCCAAATGGGCCGATCTGAATCCTGATTATTACGACGCGACCCTCTGGATGGGATTGGGAAAATATACGGACGAAGACGTTGAGAAGCGTTTCCAAACGTTGCGCGAGAAGAATTTTAAGGGAATCAAACGTCTCCAGATTCACGTCGCCAAGGACGCCGACGGCAACCTCAGACCGAGCCCTGAATGTATTCGCAAGGCCGCTGACGAGTGCCGCGCGCGCGGAATCGAATTCCAGACGATGCCATGGCGCACTAAGGATTGTCCGAAAGCCGAACAGGATATTGATTTTTACAAGGCGCTTCTGCGTCTGGGCTCGATGGGCTTTGGCTCAGACCGGCCCGATCTTGCGTTTCAGGCGATTGACGAGTTCTACGCCGAGTCGCCCGAGGATTGGAACGTCGTCGACAACATCCCCATTGGAGAGGTTGCCGTTCAGGGACATCGCGGACTTGGCAACGAGGAGCCGGAGGGGACTCTTGAAACGTTCCGGCACGCCTGGGAACGAGGACTTATTCCGGAAGCTGATATTCGCATGACGAAGGACGGCGTCATCATGTCGTTCCATGACAACGACTTCAAACGCATCATTCCCGACGCGCCGGACGACGTCAAGAGCAAGAGCGTCGCGGACGTGACGTACGAAGAATGTCGGAAACTCGACGTCGGCGCCTACAAGGGCGAGCGTTTCAAGGGTCAGAAGATGGCCGATCTCGACGAGATGATCGCCGCGCTCAAGGAAGACCCGAGTCGCCTTATCTTCTTCGATATCAAAAAGGTTGATTTCAAGATTCTTGCCGAAGCGACGCAGGAGGTTCATCCTCAGATCATTATGGCGTCCTCGAAGTACGACGAGATCAAGGAGTGGAAGAAATACGCGCCGCGCTCCAAGGCGATGCTCTGGATGCCGACGACATGGGCCGGAACGCCGGAAGACCTTGAGGATCGTTTCAACGTTATTCGCGACCAGCAGTTCGCCGGTCTCTGGGGACTTCAGATCCATGTGACCGTCGACGACTCTGGGACGGTTAAGCCGTCGCCGGAGGTTCTGCGTCGTTGTGGAACGGAGCTTCGTAAAAAGGGCGTGATCTTTGAGACGCTTTCCTGGACGAACGGAGACAAGTACGACACGTATAAGAAGCTTTTTGACGCCGGGAGCGCGTCTTTCGCGACGGACTATCCGACCGAAACGATGAACGCGATCGAACGGTACTACAAAGAGAAGGAAGAACGCAAGTGATCTGAGGCGTTCAGCTTCCTTGAACGGTTTCCTGAATTTACGAATCGCTCCGGAGGTTCCGTTGTGCAGCGGCGCCTCCGGGGTTTTTTATTATCCTGATCTTGTCCTGAAACACGCGGAAACGCCGTTTAAAGCGTCAAAAAATCGCTTGCGTAATTCTTCCTTTTTTCTTAAACTACCGTTGAACTGGACGACGGACCCGAGTTAGAGGTCGTTCAGCGTGGATATGAACAACGGAAGGAGAGCGCCAAAATGTGGAAGTTGGAATTGTTTAAGCGCGCGCTGATTGTGGCGGCGACGTTGTTCGCGTCGAGCGTCTGCGCGTTCGATTTCGGCGTTCCCCTTCCGAAACCGAGTCTCCCGGCTATTCCGACCCCGGCGTTTTTGAGCAAACCCGGCAGGGAACTCTCGCCGGAGGAGATTCGGGAGGCGCGTGAGAAAAGCGAACGCGATCGAAACTCCGTAAGGATGGCTGAGGAGCGTCGACCCGTCCGCGTTCCGGCTTCCACAAGACTCGTTGCGAACTCCTCTGACGACGGAATCGATCTTTCCCCGAGCTACTCCGAATACCTGCCCTACTGCATGGTTTTGGGACGCGTTGTTTGCGAGTCCAACTTTCCGCTCGACTCCGTCGCGGGTTTGCAGGCGGAGCTTGTCCAGTTGCAGAACGACCTCACGACCTATCTTCAGATACCCGAAGCGCACGAGAAGATTGAACTGTGCGTTTTCAAGGATCGTCAGTCGTATCAGAATTTTATCAAAAACGTTTTTCCGGGCGCGCCGCTGGATCGACCCGCGCTCTATATTCGGCATGGGGAAGATCCGGGCGTTCTGATGGTTCAGAACGACGAGAAGCTGATAGTCAACATCCGTCATGAGACGACGCACGCATATCTCAATTCAACGCTTCGTCACGTGCCGATCTGGCTCGACGAGGGGCTGGCGAAATATTTTGAGGCGCCCCCCGGCGAGCGAGGTTTTCGCAATCCTTACCTTCGCGACGTAGAGGATCGCGCGTCGGGTCTCTTTAGTTCGCCGCCGTCGCTTTCGCGTCTTGAGAAGCTAACGCGCGTCGATCAGATGCGCACGCGCGAATATCGCGAATCGTGGTCGTGGGTTCACTTCATGCTCCATTATTCGCCGGAGACGCACCGAGCGCTTGTGCGCTATCTCGCGAGTCTGAGAGTAGAAAATCAGCGTAATATCTCTACGGAAGAGGCGTATAAGCTTCAGAAGAAAGCGCCGGTCAAGCGCGCTCTTGCCGAAGCGTTGCCGGATTACGAAAAGAAGTACGTGGAGCATTTTAGAAACTGGGACAAGAGACAGGCGGCCTACGAAACCGGGCGCGCGGAAAGCGAACTGTGATTATGGCGAAACACACTGCGAAGTCTCAAAGCAACGAAATCGAACAGGTCGGTCCCGCGCGCGTCGGGCAGCAGCGCGGTTGGATTCTCGCGCGTCCGGTCGTCGCGCTTACCGGTCTGTGCGTTCGTCATCCGGTCGCTTGTCTTACGTGCGCCGTCGTCATGACGCTCGCGGCGCTCTTCTTCGCGTTCTGCTATCTTGAACCGACGCCGGCGGCTTTTCGTCAGGAGCTCAATCAGAAGAGCTTCGCGGCGCAACTGGCGCTTGAATATAGGAGCGAGGTTGCCAATCCGGTCGAAGGATGCCTCGTTGTGGAGCAGCGCGATTCTTCCACGACGGAAGCCGACGTTCGCAAAGCTCTTTCCGAGGCGTGTTCGGAACTGCTGGCGCGTCCTGAGTTCTTCACCGTTATCATGGGAAGGTTAGACGGCGATTCTTTTAAAACGAACCGCCCCTATTTCTTTTCTCCCGAGGAATATCGACAGGCGGACGAGCTCGTCGCGATTGCACGCGCGATCGAACGCGGCGACTGGTCGAGCTTTGCGGTCGACTCCTATGCGCGAGAACTTGCGCGGAAGGTCCAGGACGAACTGACGAACGACGATCGTTCGTCTCGCGTGGAAGATTCGGCGCTGGCGTTTTCACGCGCGCTCGTCGAGACGACGACCGCGAAAGCGATCGCGCCCGAGACGACGCCCTCTCCCGTCGTTCCCGGGATCGAGGCGGAACCGCCGGAGGCGCTCTCGCCCGATCCGTTCTATACCTTCAATTCAGGCACGGCGCTGGGCGGCGGCGTGATGTTTACGTTCGTCGACAATCTCTCCGACGAGGATCGGCTCCGAGCGGTCAGGTCGATCGACATGATTATAGCGCGCACGCAGGCGACCAATCCGCGCACGATCGTCGAGGCGACGGGACTTCCCTTTCTCGAACGCCAGGAACTCCACGCGTTCGTGCACGCGGGCAGGGCGTGGCTTGTCTTCCTTGTCGCGAGCGTCGTTGTTTTCTTCTGGGCGTTCTACGGATCCTTTTCGCGAGCGTTTGTCGTACTGGCGACGCTGCTGACGGGGTTCGTCTGGACGCTTGGTTTTCAAACGTTCGCGTTTCGCGAGGCGTCTTCCGACAACGTGCTCAACTGGTTTACGGTTCTTTGCGCGGCGACCAACTGCACGGCGGTCTATCTTTCGAAATATCTCAGTTTGCGCCGAACGGATCGTTCCGCGAGCGAGGCGTTGATGACGACCGCCGGTTCGTCGGGCGCCTCGATAGCGACGTTCGCGACGGTCGTTTCGCTGGCGTCGATAGCGTTTTCCTTCACGAGCGCGGCGAGTCGCGCCTTCTGCGTCATGTGCGGCGTGGGAATCGCATTGTCGTGTCTCTCGACGCTCGTGGTTATGCCGTCGCTACTGAGAATCGTCGACGGCGCGCGTCCGTTCCGAGGACGCACGACGGCGCCGCCGTTCGATTTTAACAGGGAACAGACGAATCCGTATCTTCGTACGATCGCGATCGCCGGGTTGATCGTGGCGGCCATCCTTTCTCTTGGGCTGACCAAGCTGACGTACGATCCGACGCGCTCGTCTTTCCATAGTCGTCGGTTCGAAAATCTTAATTCGCTGGAAGCCGCGTCGCAGTACCTTGAAAGCCGCGCGCTTCACGGGGTGATCTTTGCGGATTCTCCCGAGGACGCGCGTCGAATCGCCGCGAGCTTTGTCCAACTCGAGGACGGCGCGAAGAAAAGCATCTTCGTGGAGAACATCGCGGAGCATTTGCCGGAGGTCGGACCGGACGACGTCATGCGCGTCGAAGCGATCAACGACGCGCTTGCGACGCTTAAACCGGAGATTGGAGAGATTCCGATTCCGACGCGCGAGGAACTGGTCGTTTCGCTTGACGGCCTGCGAAACATTGTCGATAACGCGTTTCTTTCGCGCAACGGCAATATGGAGATAAGCGAATATCTAACGCGCGCGATCGAGCAGATAGCGAGTCTCTCGGATCAGGAGCTTGAAAAACGCCTCAACGCCTTCTCGCGGCTGTTGGCGCACGACGTTCTCGAACGTCTGTTTATGCTCAGAGACGAAGTCGATCCCCACGCTCCCTGCATGGACGATCTCTCGGACAATCTCAAGACGCGCTATATCGGTCAGAAGACGGGTCGTCTCATACTGCGCGTTTATTCGTTGCGGACGCTTTCCGACTCCAGAAACCTCATGACGTTCGTTAAGAAACTTCGCGAGGTCGACCCTAACGCCACGGGACCCGCCGTGCTCACGTATGAACAGGGTCGTCAGGCGGGACGCTGGATTGACTGCTACCTCATTATGCAGATTCTTCTCTTTACCGCGCTGGCTTTCGTTCGTTTCCGTAATATTCGCGCTTCGGCGGCGGCGCTTCTCATGCCGGCGATCGCGCTGCTCGAGATCGTCGGCGTCGCAGGACTGCTCGACATTTCCATCAACCCGATTAACTGGCTTGTTATGCCCGCGCTCGTTTTCCTGACGCTCTATGCGGGCCTGCGGTTTGCGGAAGACTATGAAGAGAATCCCGAGCTTTTCTTCACGCGCGACAACGTGCTTTCGACGTGCGTAGCGGCGACGACGATCGCGGCAGTCTACGTTTTCGGACTCATCTGTCCGGAGAGCGGCTGGCAAAATCTTGGGCGTCTCGGTATTCTGAGCGCGGGAATTTTTGCCGGCGCCGCGCTCATTCTCATACCCGCGCTTCTCAACTGGAGCGCGATCCAGCCAGTGGAACATTCCGCGTTGGGCATGGACGAAGACTATAAAGCAGACGAGGACGAAGAAGAGGACGACTAGCGTCGCGCCGCTTGTTTTGTTAAACGACGATTCTGGGGTTTGCGATGAAATTCTGGGGTTTGCGATGAAAAATGTGATCTGTATGAAATGGGGCGAGAAATTTTCGTCCGACTATGTCAATATTCTCGCGTCGCGAGTCCGTAAGAATATCACGGGGGATTATCGATTCGTGTGCTTCACGGACGACGCGACGGGATTGCGTCCCTGGATCGAGACGCGCCCTCTTCCCGAGATGAGCGGTCTTGAAGGGCGACCAGAACGAGGTTGGCGCAAGCTGACGCTCTTCCAGGAACGGCTCGCCGATCTTGAAGGGACCGCGCTTTTTCTCGATCTTGACGTTGTGATCGCCGATTCGCTCGATCCTTTCTTTGAGGCGTCCGGGGACTTTCGCATTATCGAGGACTGGAATCTCGCCGGGACGGGAATAGGCAACTCTTCGGTCTTTCGTTTCGAGATAGGAAGCCGTCCGGACGTGCTTGACTACTTTCTGAAGCATCGCGAGAGGGTTTACGCCGCGCACCGCAACGAGCAGGCGTATTTGAGCTGGGCGATCCGTCAGAGAGGAACCTTGCGGTATTGGGAGCCAGAATGGTGCCTTAGTTTTAAACGTCATTTTATGCGCCGCTTTCCGATGGGGTATTTTGCGGAACCCAAGCCACGCAAGGGCGTTAAGATCATCGTATTTCACGGCAATCCGAATCCAGACTGCGTCGTTTCCGGATGGCGCAGCAAAACAGGTTTGCGGGCGGTTAAAAAGACGCCATGGCTCGCCGAACTTTGGAGCGAGGCGACGACCGATACGGCGAACTGCGAATAACGGCGTTATTGCTTTGTTTGTGGAACGACGGACGACGTCTGGCGGGCGCTCTGACCGCAGGACGTCGCTTTCTTTTTCTTGACGGCGCTAATCGTCTTCTTGACGGCGCTAATCGTCGTCGATTTCAGTCTGCACGATTCTTGTTTTTTTTGTCCTGGGACGTATAATGTCCCCCAATGGTATGACAATTTTTGTCGACGGGAGGGTATTATGACGAGAATGCGTGGGAAAAGCGCGTCCTCATTCGCCGAGGATAAGACGACAACGAAGAATACGGAGTTCGTCAACGACGAGCTTGACGCGCTGGAGCAGGCGGCGGACGAGGCGGCGGAAGAGAGCGAGTCTCCGGAGCTGACGAAGAAGCGTCGTCGTGTTCACGCGAAGAAGAAGTCGGTCAAACGCAGCGTTAAGTCGAAGACGAAAGAAGTGTCGGCTTCCGATTTCGAACGTCACTGGAAGATCGTCCTCAAACGTCAGTGGGACATGCTTCAGAATCTCACGTCGATCGCCGAAGGGCTGACGCTCGAAGAACTGGCCAAAATGTTCGAGGTCAGCGAGAAGACGGTCAAACGCGATCTTAAATCGCTCGAATACGCGTTCGGCCCCCTTAAGACGAAAAACGAAGCGCACGGACGCAAGCGTTATTTCTATGACCGCAACCCGTTTATGTTCGGTCTGAGTCTCGATCGCGACGAGCTTTTGGCGATTTATGTCGGTCAGACGCTTATGACGCCGCTGCGCGGCACTTATTTCTGGGACAATCTTCAGACGAGTCGCGAAAAGATCAAGAAGATTCTCCGCGATGACGTCGTCAAATACGCCGAACGCGTCGCTCCGTTCTTCCATCGCTTTGAACCGACGGAGATGCATTATTCTGATCAGATGCGCAAACTCATCAATCAGGCGCTTATTTCGATGGTTAACGGCTGCGCGCTGCGGATTAAATACCGTTCCATCAAGGCGCGACGCGCGAAGACGTACGACGTCAACCCGTACAACTTCCTCTACTGGAACAGTTCGATCTATCTTATCGGATACTGTTGTCGAGACAACAAGATCAAGATTTGGAAGGTCGACCGTCTTTTCGACGCTCAGACGTTGCCGAAACGCAAATTCAAGCGCATGGATTTCGACGTGAACAAGTATCTCGCCAACGTCGTGGCGCCGTACGTGGGCGAAACGCCGGTCTCGCACGTCACGATCCGTTTTACGGGCTACGCGGCGCGTATCGTCAAGGAGGAGAAGCTCCGGTCGATCTGCAAGCTTACGAACGAGCCCAGCGGCGCGGTTGTCGTTGAAATGGACACGGAGACGGGCAAATCGTTCACGCGTTGGATTCTTGGTTTTGGTCGTCATGCGGAGATTCTTGCGCCGAGCGAGCTTCGTCAAGAGTTCCTCGGAGAGCTTGACGCCGTTCGCGAACTCTATACGCGCGAGGTCGACGACCCCGTCGCCTACTATGAACAGTATGAAAGCGCGATCAAAGTTGAGCGTCGTCATGATCAGGAGGAGGCGACCGACGTTGTTGAGCTCGATCCTTCGGAGCAAGAGCGTCGGCTCCTCGAACGAAAAGTCTTGTCCCGACCTTGACGCCAGAGTCTTTCATTGTAGAATGACGCCAGCTCTTGTCTTCAGGACGAGAGCGACTGTCATGGGGCTGTAGCTCAATTGGGAGAGCGCCGGCTTTGCAAGCCGGAGGTCGCCGGTTCGATCCCGGTCAGCTCCACTTTTCGCGCGTTTCGTGTTTTCCCGAACGAAACGTGTTTTTTCCATCTTTTGCGTATTGAATCCTTGAAGAAAAAAAAGGACGCCGTGTCCCTTTTTGGAAAGGCTTTAATATGCACATACCGAAGCTGTGCCGTCAGAAGCTACGTAACCGTGCTTTTGTTCGCGAAGGCGGCAAGAAAATTTATCTTGGAAAATGGGGCGAACCGGCTACGGAAGCCGCTTACCGCGCTTATATCAACGAACTGACCGCGTCTGTTCCTCGCATCCCTCCTAACGAAGAAGCGACCATTACCGACCTTGCCCTGGCCTTCCTCAAGGCGCATCGGAACTATTATGTGAAAGACGGCAGGCAGACGGGACAGCTGGCGCGATTCAAGGCAACGTTAGAATATCCGTTGCGTCTCTACCA